>NZ_LZKY01000081.1:0-46764 GCF_001673055.1 Mycobacterium sp. 1245801.1 | reverse complement strand
GCAGGTCCGTCAAATCCGTCGTCGTGGAGGCCAGCGGCGGGATGGCGCCCGCGATGTCGTCCTTGTGCTGGGCCAGCCCGGTGATCAGCTGCTGCAACTGGTCGACGCTGGCCGAGAACTGCGCGCTGCGTTGATCGACGGTCGTCAGCACCGTGTTGAGGTTGTTGATCACGTCGCCGATGAGCTGGTCGCGCTGGCCCAGCGCCGAGGAGAACGCGCTGGTGTCGGCGAGCACGTTCGACAACGCCCCGCCCTGGCCCTGCAGCAGCTGGATGACAGCGCTGCTGATCGTGTTGACCTTGTCCGCGTCAAGTCCTTTGAGCACCGGCCGCAGACCGCCGAGCAGCGCGTCGAGGTCCAGTGCGGGCTGGGTGTGCTGGCTGTTGATCGTCGCGCCGGCCGGAAGTTTGCGCAGCTCACCGGGGCCCGACGTGATCTCCAAAAACCGGTCGCCGACCAGGTTTTCGTAGCGAATCACCGCGCGGGTCGACGAGTAGAGCGTGTAGCGCTTGTCGACGCCGAACTTGACGTCGATGGTGTTGTCGGGGTTGAGCTTGATGTCCGACACCGCCCCGACCGGTACGCCGGCGATGCGCACCTTCTGGCCCGACTTCAGCCGCGACACGTCGGTAAACGTTGCGTGATAAGTGCTTTCGGGACCGAACCGGAAGTCACCGAACACCACCACCAGACCTGCCGACACCAACAGCATGGCCACCGCGAAGATGCTGACCTTGATCATCATCTCGCGGTGCGACGGCATGCCCGAACTTTCCGGCATCAGAAGTCGTCCCGTTCCGCGAAGGCGCCGTGGAACAGGAACTGCAACGTCGAGGGCGCGTCGAACTGCAGTTCGGTGAACGGCTCGTACGGGATGTTGGCGTTGTCGGTCACCAGGAACGGCGCCCGGTACCACGACCCGCCGTGTTGCTTGTTCGGGATGTCGGGCAAGCCGCGGCAGTTCGGACCGCCGGAGGCGTTCACGACCGGCAGCGATTCCGGATACGTATAAGACGGCGCACCCAGCACGAAGCTCGACGACGTGAACAGGCCGGCTTTCTTCACACCAAGGATCGGTCCGAACTCCTTGAGGCCTCGGTCGATTCCGGCGAAAAGGCAGCCGAATTCCGGCGAGTACTCGGCGGCCACCTTGAGCGGCGCCCGCAGCCGGTTGATCGCGTCGATGAAGTCCTGTTCGGCCGGGGCCAGGGTGTCATACGCGTTGTTCGACAGGCCGATGGTGGCCAACAGCGTGTCGTTGAGGTTCTTCTGCTGGTCGACGACCGTCTTGTTGATCGTCGGCAGGTTGTCGACCACGGTCGTCAGGTCCGGCGCCGCGTCGGCGTAGGTGTTGGCCACGACCGCGGCCTTGCGGAAGTCCTCCTGCAGGGCGGGCAGCTTCGGGTTGGCCTGGCGCGTCAGGGTATTCAAGCCCGACAGGATGCCGCCCAGGTCGTCGCCGTGACCGCGCAGGCCTTCCGCGAACGCGCTGAGCGTCCCGTTGAGTTCGACGGGGTCGATCTTGTGCAGCAGGTCCATCAGCGACTGGAACAGCGTGTTGACTTCCAACTGCACCGAAGAGGCCGCGACGTGCGCATCCGGGCGCAACGACGTGGGCGAAGGCGACTGTGGCGGAATGAATTCCACCGCCTTGGCGCCGAAGATGGTGTTACCCGCGATGTGCACCGCCGCGTTGGACGGAATGAAATGCAGGTCGTCGCTGTTGATTCCCAGCGTGAGCCGCGCCTGGTCCCCGGAATAGTCGATGGTTTCGACTTTGCCGATCTGGATGCCCCGGTACTTGACCTTGGCGCCCTTCTCCATCACTAGCCCGGCCCGGGGCGCCGACACCGTGACGGTGTCGATGGACGCGAATGCCGCTGTATAGGAAAGGTAGGTCAGCACGGCGAAAGCCACCATCAGGCTGGCCAGCACTGCTGCTGCCAGCCGGACGGTTGTGCGTCGCGCGTCTGTGTTCGCCATGTCCTTTTAAGCGGTCCTCTTATCCGGAGAGGTTGAAGTTACCGGACGCTCCGTACACAGCGAGCGAGATGAACAATGTGATGACGACCACGACGATCAGCGACGTCCGCACGGCTTGGCCGACAGCGATGCCCACGCCGACCGGACCGCCGTGGGCGTTGTAGCCGTAATAGGTATGGACCAGCATGACCGCGATGGACATCACGATGGCCTGCAGGAAAGACCACAGCAGGTCCGACGGGATCAGGAACGTATTGAAGTAGTGGTCGTAGAGGCCCTTTGACTGCCCGTTGATGTAGACCGTGGTGAAGCGGGCCGCGAAGAACGCGGCCAGCACCGACAGCGAGTACAGCGGGATGATCGCGATGAGCCCGGCGATCAGGCGGGTTGATACCAGGTAGGACACCGAGTGCACCGCCATGCATTCGACGGCGTCGATCTCCTCGGAAACCCGCATGGCGCCCAGTTGCGCTGTGGCACCGGCACCGATGGTGGCGGCCAGCGCGATGCCGGCGATCACGGGCGCGACGACCCGGACGTTCAGGAATGCCGAGAGGAATCCCGTCAACGCCTCGATGCCGATGTTGCCCAGCGACGAATAGCCCTGCACGGCAATGACACCGCCGGAGGCCAGCGTCAAGAAGGCCGCCACACCGACCGTGCCGCCAATCATGACCAGGGCCCCGGCGCCCATCGTCATCTCGGCGATCAGCCGGACGGTCTCCTTGCGGTAGCGGGTCAGCGCGTTGGGGACATACCGCATGGTCTGCCCGTAGAACAACGCCTGCTCGCCGAAGTCGTCGACCGGCTCTTGCAGGCGGGTGAAGATGCGGCGGAACCGCAGCGTGGCGTCGTAACTCATCGCGTGCTCACCCGTTCCGTCACTTCGCCGAGATTCGCACGCCGATGGCGGTCATCACCACGTTGATCACGAACAGACAGATGAAGGCGTAGACCACCGTTTCGTTGACCGCGTTGCCGACGCCCTTGGGGCCACCCTTGACGGTCAGGCCGCGGTAGCAGCCCACCATGCCGGCCATCACGCCGAACAGCAGCGCCTTGACTTCGGCCAGCACCAGCTCGCGCAGCCCGGTCAGCACGGTCAATCCGTTGATGAAGGCCCCGGGGTTGACGCCCTGCAGGAAGACGGAGAACACGTAGCCGCCGGAGAGACCGATGGCGCACACCAGCCCGTTGAGCAGCAGGGCCACCACCGTGGAGGCCAACACGCGTGGCACGACCAGCCGCTGGATCGGGTCGATGCCCAGCACCCGCATCGCGTCGATCTCCTCGCGGATGGTGCGGGCCCCGAGGTCGGCACAGATCGCGGTGGCGCCGGCACCGGCCACGACGAGCACGGTCACCACCGGGCCCAGCTGGGTGATGGTGCCGAAGGCCGTCCCGGCGCCGGACAGGTCGGCGGCGCCGATCTCGCGCAGCAGGATGTTGAGGGTGAAGGCCACCAGGACGGTGAACGGGATGGACACCAACAGCGTGGGCACCAGCGACACGCGCGCGATCATCCACGTCTGATCGAGAAACTCACCGAATTGAAACGGCCGGCGGAATGCCGCCCGGCCGGTATCCATCATCATCTCGAAAAATCCGCCGACGGCGCGGGCGGGGACCGCGAGTTGTTCCCTCAACGCGGTCCCCCCCTCGGTTTGGTCTCGGCGAAGTCTATGTGTGGCCTTTGCATCGTCTACGGTCGCTCGTGGCTCGGTGTGAGCCGGATCATATTAACCCAGAACAAGTTCACCATGTCAATGAACAGCACTTCTTATCCGAACCGTTAATTCGGCTGGTCAGAAGCACTTGTCACGTGTCAAACTGACACACGTTCTACCTGGCGATTCCCCCAATCGGCCAGCCGTCAGCGGCTATTGTTCCATCAGCGCGCTGGCGGAAAAATTGTGCTCAGGATCACGGCCAGCAAAGTAATCCTGCAGCGTCGAACTCAGCTGCGCGGGGTCCCACGCGGCGCCGTCGGCGCTGAATTTCCGCTCCACGGTCGGCGCGGCGACCAATGTCACCTGTGGACCGTAGACGATGAAGACCTGTCCGTTCACCTCGGCGGCCGCCGGTGACGACAGGAACTTCACCAGATTGACGACGTGCTCGGGTGACAAGGGGTCGATGCCGCCCGCTTCCACCTCGGGTGCGTCGCCGAAGACGTCGGCCGTCATCGCGGTGCGGGCGCGGGGGCAGATGGCGTTGGCGCAGACACCGTAGCGGCCCAGAGCTCGTGCGGCCGTCAGAGTGAGCGAGATGATGCCGGCCTTGGCGGCGCCGTAGTTCGCCTGCCCGACCGGACCGACCAGTCCGGCCTCCGACGCGGTGTTGACGATCCGCCCGAAGATCTGGCCGCCCGCCCCCTTGGCCTTGGACCGCCAGTAGGTCGCCGCGTTGCGGGTCAGCAGGAAGTGACCGCGCAGGTGCACGGCGATGACGAGATCCCACTCCTCGTCGGACATGTTGAACAGCATCCGGTCGCGGGTGATGCCGGCGTTGTTCACCACGATGTCGAGGCCGCCCAGCGAGTCGGCCTGAGCAACCAGTTCGTCGGCGGTGGCGCGTTCGCTGATGTCGCCGGCCACAGCGACGGCCTTGGACCCGGCGGAGTTGATCTCGTCGATGACGTCGGAGGCGTCCAGCGCCGCCGCGATGTCGTTTACGACGACGGTCGCGCCCTGGCGGGCCAGGCCGAGCGCCTCGGCGCGGCCCAGGCCCGCGGCCGCACCGGTCACCACCGCGACCTTTCCGGAGAGATCGGTCGCGTTCGTGCTGCTAGTCAATTTATGAATACCTCTAGTTTCGGGTTACGCGCTCGGGGCTCGGATTAGTCGCCGCGCTGAAGTGCCGCGCGCGGGCATTCGGCGATCGCCTGCTCGGCCAACTGCTCCTGATCGGCGGGAATCGGGTCGAGCTTCACCACGGCGTAATCCTCGTCGTCCAGGTCGAAGATATCCGGGGCAATTCCCAAGCACACTGCGTTACCTTCGCACCGGTCACGGTCCACGATCACCCGCACAGCACCCTCCTTGAACCTGGCCTTCACCGCAAGACTCGCCTCATCAGCATGTAGGTCCACCATAGGGCCCTGACACCGCTGGGGAAACGGTCGCTGGATTCCCAGACTAGAACGTGTTACAACCGGGAAGGCGAACGGGTAGCCGTTGGTCGAGCTGCGGCCTGTGACGAGGGTTGTCACTGAAGAACGTCGTAAATCTGAAGGACGGCTGAAATGCGCATCAGTTACACCCCGGAACAAGAGGACCTGCGTCGCGAGCTGCGGTCGTACTTCACCGCGCTGATGACCCCGGAGCGCCGCGAGGCGCTGACCTCGACGGGGGGCGGCGAGGTCGGGACGGGCACCGCGTATCGCGACACCGTCGCGCAGATGGGCAAGGACGGGTGGCTCACCCTGAACTGGCCCAAAGAGTACGGCGGCCAGGACCGCTCCCCGATGGACTCGCTGATCTTCACCGACGAGGCCGCCATCGCGGGCGTGCCGGTGCCGTTCCTGACCATCAACAGCGTCGCGCCGACCATCATGGCGTTCGGCACCGAGGAACAGAAGAAGTTCTTCCTGCCCAAGATCGCCGCCGGCGAACTGCACTTCTCCATCGGGTATTCCGAGCCGGGCGCGGGCACGGACCTGGCCAATCTGCGCACCACCGCGGTGCGCGACGGTGACGACTACGTCATCAACGGCCAGAAGATGTGGACCAGCCTGATCGCCTACGCGGACTGGGTGTGGCTGGCGGTCCGCACCAACCCGGACGCCAAGAAGCACCGCGGCATCTCGATGCTGACCGTGCCGACGACCGCCGAAGGTTTCTCCTGGACGCCGGTGCACACCATGGCCGGGGTGGACACCAGCGCCACCTATTACTCCGACGTGCGCGTGCCGGTGACCAACCTGATCGGCGAGGAGAACGGCGGTTGGAAACTGGTGACCAACCAGCTCAACCATGAGCGGGTGGCGCTGGTCTCGCCGCAACCGATCTTCCTGGCGCTGCGCGAGGTCCGCGAATGGGCGCAGAACACCAAGGACGCCGGCGGGGCGCGGTTGATCGATTCCGAGTGGGTGCAGATCAACCTCGCCCGGGTGCACGCCAAGGCCGAAGTTCTCAAGCTGATCAACTGGGAGTTGGCCTCGGCCACCAGTGAAGCCTTGTCGCCCGCCGATGCGTCGGCGGCGAAGGTGTATGGCACCGAGCTGGCCACCGAGGCGTACCGGTTGCTGATGGAGGTGCTGGGTACCGCGGCGACGGTGCGCCAGAATTCGCCCGGCGCATTGCTGCGCGGCCGGGTCGAGCGAATGCACCGGGCCTGCCTGATCCTGACGTTCGGCGGCGGCACCAACGAAGTGCAGCGCGACATCATCGGCATGGTCGCCCTCGGTCTGCCTAGAAACCGCTGAGCCGCTACGTAATAGAAGGACGGACGTCATGGATTTCACCACCACCGAAGCGGCGCACGACCTCGGCAACCTGGTCGACACCATCGTGGACTCGGTATGCACCCCCGAACACCAGCGCGAGCTCGACGGGCTCGATCAGCGCTTCGACCGCGACCTGTGGGCAAAGCTGATCGACGCCGGCATCCTGTCCAGCGCGTCGGCCACATCGCTGGGCGGTGACGGCTTCGGCGCGCTCGAGCAGATCGCGATCCTGGTGGCGCTGGGGCACCAGCTGGCCGCCGTGCCCTATCTGGAGTCGGTGGTGCTGGGCGCCGGAGCGCTGGCCCGGTTCGGTTCCGAAGAGCTGCAACAAAACTGGGGTGTGCCGGCAGTCAAAGGCGAGAAGACGCTCAGCGTTGCCCTCGACGGTGAGATGGGCGAGGGGCCGGTGCGGGCGGCCGGCGCCGGTGCGGGCTACCGGCTGACCGGGACGCGCACCCAGATCGGATTCGGCCCGGTGGCCGACGCGTTCCTGGTTCCCGCCGAAACCGATTCCGGCACAGCCGTTTTCCTGGTCGCCGCCGACGACCCGGGCGTCACGGTGACCGCGCTGGAAACCACCGGCCTGGGCAGCGTCGGGCATCTCGCCCTGGACGGAACCGAGGTGGACGAGAGCCGCAAGGTCGGGGGCGCCGAGGTCGTGACCTGGCTCGGCACGCTGGGCACCTTGGGGCGCAGCGCTTTCCAGCTCGGGGTGCTCGAGCGGGGCCTGCAGATGACGGCCGAATACGCCCGCGAGCGTGAGCAGTTCGATCGCCCGATCGGCAGCTTCCAGGCGGTGTCACAGCGGCTCGCCGACGGTTACATCGACGTGAAGGGGTTGCGGCTCACGCTCACCCAGGCGGCCTGGCGGGTCTCGGAAGACATCGCCGCCGAAATCGACGTCGCCAGTGCGGCGTTCTGGGCCGCCGAGGCCGGTCACCGGGTGGCGCACACCATCGTGCACGTGCACGGCGGCGTCGGCGTGGACACCGATCACCCGGCGCACCGCTACTTCCTGGCGGCCAAGGAGACCGAATTCGCCCTCGGCGGTGCCACCGGTCAGCTGCGGCGGATCGGCCGGGAGCTGGCGGAGACGCCCGCTTAGGCGCAATGGATCTCACCGACGACCTGACGGTCACCAAGCTGCTGGAGCCGCTGACCGAGATCGACGATCGGGGTGTGTACTTCGAGGACTCGTTCACCAGCTGGCGCGACCACCTGCAGCACGGTGCCGCGATCGCCGCGACGCTGCGGGCGCGGCTCGACCCCGCCCGGCCGCCGCATGTCGGCGTGTTGTTGGAGAACACCCCGTTCTTCTCGGCGATGCTGGTGGCGGCGGGCCTATCGGGGATCGTGCCGGTGGGACTCAACCCGGTGCGCCGGGGCGAGGCCCTGCGGCGCGACATCGCCAGGGCCGACTGCCAATTGGTGCTGGCGGATTCGAAATCGTCTGAGACGCTGGGTGATATCGAGCACCTGAACGCCGACTCGCCCGAGTGGGCCGAGGAGGTCGCCGCGCACCGCGACGCCCCGATCTCCTTCCAGGCCGCCTCGCCGGCGGACCTGTTCATGTTGATCTTCACCTCGGGCACCAGCGGCGAGCCCAAGGCGGTCAAGTGCAGCCACGGCAAGGTGGCGATCGCGGGCGTAACGATGTCACAGCGCTTCGGCCTGGGCCACGACGACGTCTGCTACGTGTCGATGCCGCTGTTTCATTCCAATGCGGTGTTGGTCGGCTGGGCGGTGGCGGCGGCCTGCGAGGGCTCGATGGCCTTACGGCGCAAGTTCTCTGCTTCGAATTTCATCGTCGATGTCCGTCGTTACGGCGCCACCTACGCCAACTACGTGGGCAAGCCCCTGTCGTATGTGCTCGCCACGCCGGAGCGACCCGACGATGCCGACAATCCGCTGCGGGCGGTCTACGGCAATGAGGGCGTACCCGAGGACATCGAGCGCTTCGGCCGCAGGTTCGGGTGCGTCGTGCAGGACGGGTTCGGTTCCACCGAGGGCGGCGTGGCCATCGCCCGCACCCCCGATACGCCGGCGGGTTCACTGGGGCCGCTTCCACAGGGCATCGACATCATCGATCCCGACACCGGGGCGTCCTGCCCGCCTGGCGTGGTCGGCGAATTGGTCAACACCGCGGGGCCGGGGCGTTTCGAGGGTTACTACAACGACGAGGCGGCCGAAGCCGAGCGGATGGCCGGCGGGGTGTATCACAGCGGTGATCTCGCCTACCGCGACGACGCCGGCTACGCGTATTTCGCTGGGCGGCTGGGCGATTGGATGCGGGTCGACGGCGAAAACCTGGGCGCCGCCCCGATCGAGCGGGTGCTGCTGCGCCACCCCGACGTCACCGAGGTCGCGGTGTACCCGGTCCCCGACCCGAGGGTCGGCGACCAGGTGATGGCGGCGTTGGTGATGGTGCCGGGCACCGAGTTCGAGGACGAGAAGTTCCGCGCGTTTCTGGCCGAGCAGCCGGACTTGGGACCCAAGCAATGGCCGTCGTACGTGCGGATCACTACCGAACTGCCGCGGACGGTGACCTTCAAGGTGTTGAAGCGCCAGTTGGCCGCTCAGGGTGTGGACTGCGACGACCCGGTGTGGCGGATCCACCGCTAGGGACCCGGGTCGTGCGTTGCCGCCGGATGTGCGGTCCACACAGTAAACTCAGCGCTTGATGAAAATCCGCGAAACGATCGCCTGCTCGATCCTGGTCGGGTCGCTGGGTGGCGCCGTGCTCGGGCTGGGCTCCGGTTTGGCCGCGGCGGATCCGCCTCCGGCGCCTCCCCTGCCTCCGCCACCGCCGCCGCTGGTGTGGTCGCCGCCGACGCCGGACCGCGAACCGTGGGAAGTCCCGCCCCCACCGGAGCAGGGGCCGCCGCTCCCGCCGGCGGGCTGATGGTTTTGCCGACAAGGAGACGCGATGGTTGATGCGCCGGTCCCCCACCTCGGCGTCGCTGTGACGCGCGCCGATAACGGAACCAGCGCATGACGGCACGCCCACTCGAGCTCGCGCTGGAAGCCAGCTTCGACCAGCTTGCCGCCGCGGTGCCGGCGAACGTCGGCGTCGCGATCGCCCGGCCGGACAGAACCTTTTCGCTGGGCAGCTGGTGGTCGGGCGTGGCATGGTCGACCATCAAGGTGCCGTTGGCGATAGCGGCGCTGCGCAACGATTGGCTGGGCGCGCGCGATTTGGTCGTCAAGGCGATCACCGAATCCGACAACCGCGCCTCCGAACAGTTGTGGTCGCAGTTGGGCGAGCCCGCGCAGGCGGCGCGACGGGTCCAGGTCGTGGTGGCCGAGGGCGGTGACACCGCGACGGTGGTCGAATCGCGTCGACTTCGCCGCGGGTTCACCGCATTCGGCCAAACGCAGTGGAGCCTGCAGCGCCAAGCGCGGTTTGCAGCGGAGCTCTCGACCATCCCCGACGCCGTCGAAGTGATCGACCTGATGCAGCGCCTGGTCACCGGCGACCAGTGGGGCCTGGCCGCCAAAGGCATTGCCGCCAAAGGTGGTTGGGGGCCCGGTGTGCACGGCGAGTACCTGGTCCGGCAATTCGGCATCGTCCCCACCCCGGCCGGCCACTGGGGCGTGGCGCTGGCAGCCGATGCGCACGACGGCGCGTTCGAGACGGGCGTCGACGTGGTCAACACGATGACGGACTGGCTGCTGAGCCGGTTGCCGACCCTAGCCCGTTATTGACGGCACCACGGCGTCGATCAGATGCGGCCCCGGTTCGGCGAAGGCGTCGCGCAGCGCATCGGCCAATTCCTCGGCCGTGGTGACGCGCCGTGCGGGTACTCCCATGCCCTCGCTGATCTTCACGAAATCCATTGTCGGGTCAGATAAGTCGAGCAGTGACAGCGCTTCAGGGCCGGGCGCCGACCCGGCGCCGACGCGTTGCAGCTCGATGCGCAGGATGTCGTAGGCGCTGTTGTTGTACAGCACGGTGGTGACGTCGAGGTTCTCCCGGGCCTGGGTCCACAATCCCGAAATCGTGTACATGGCCGAGCCATCGGATTCCAGACACAACACCGGGCGATTGGGGGCGGCCACCGCGGCGCCCACCGCGGCCGGTATGCCGTAGCCGATCGCCCCACCGGTCAGGGTCAGCCAGTCGTGCGCCGGCGCCCCGGCGGTCGCCTGGGCGAGCAGCACGCCCGAGGTGTTCGACTCGTCGACCACGATGGCATTTTCGGGCAGCAGCGCCCCGATCACATCGGCGGCCGACGCGGAGGTCAGCGGGCCCCTCGGCAGCGGAGGACGCGATGCGGCGGCCACCGGCGCCTCGGTGCCGGGTGCCACCTGGTCGGCCAAAGCGATCAAAGCCTCTGCCGCACCGCTGTATTCGGCGAGCACGTGCACCTCGCAGCCGGCCGGCACCAGATCGCTGGGCATGCCGGGGTAGGCGAAGAACGACACCGGCGACTTGGCGCCGGCCAGCACCAGATGCTTGGCGCCGTCCAGCTGGGCCGCGGCGGCCTCGGCGAAATAGGCGAGCCGGTCGACCGCGGGGACGCCGGCGCCGCGCTCCAGCCGGGTGGGGAAGGTTTCGCACAACACGCGCGCACCCGTTGCCGCCGCAATGCGGGCGGCCGCCGCCAGCCCAGCACGGCGGGTGGCGTCGCCGCCCACCATGATCACCGTGGGCTCGCCGGAGCCGAGCACCTCGAGCACCTCGGGCGCCAACAGCGGATCGGCGCTCGCCGGCTGCGCATCCAGGTTGGAGAACAGCTGGGCGCCGTCGGACCAGGACACGTCGGCGGGCAGGATCAGCGTGGAAATCTGTGAACCCCACCGGCTGGCCGCGATGCCCTCGACGGCGTCGGCCGAAACCTGGGAGGCGTCAGCGGTCCGGCGCACCCAGCCCGAGACGGTGCCGGCCAGCGCGTCGATGTCGGATTCCAGTGGGGCGTCGTACTTTTTGTGATAGGTCGCGTGGTCGCCGACGACCACCACCATCGGTACCCGCGCACGGCGCGCGTTGTGCAGGTTGGCCAGGCCGTTGCCCAGTCCGGGTCCCAAGTGCAGCAGCACCGCGGCCGGTCGATCGGCGATGCGCGCGTAACCGTCGGCCGCTCCGGTGGCGACCCCCTCGAACAGCGCCAGCACGCCGCGCATCCGCGGCACGGCGTCCAGCGCCGCGACGAAGTGCATCTCCGACGTGCCCGGGTTGGCGAAACACACGTCGACGCCGCCGTCCACCAGGGTGTTGATCAGGGCCTGGGCACCGTTCACTTGACTGCCTCCAGTCGGAAAACTCGTTCGGCGTTGCCGCGCAGGAAATCTCGGCGGGCCTCGTCGGACAGCCCGAGGTCGTCCAGTCCCGCCAGCGCGTGCTCGTGGGTGATCATCGGATAGTTGGTGCCGAACAACACCTTTCGTTGCCCGGTACCGGTCTTCATGAACCTGACCAGTTCATCCGGCAACCGCTTGATGGTGTACGCCGAGGTGTCGATGTAGACGTTTTCGTGCTTGCGGGCCACCGCGACCATCTCCTCGGTCCACGGATAGCCGACGTGACCGCAGACGATCACCAGCTCCGGGAAATCGAGCGCCACCTGGTCGATGTAGGGAATCGGCCGGCCGGTCTCCGACGGGCGCAACGGACCGGTGTGACCGACCTGGGTGCAGAACGGCACCCCGGATTCCACGCACTGGGCAAACAGCGGATAGTAGCGACGATCGGTGGGCGGGGCATCCCACAACCACGGCACCACCCGCAGGCCGACGAACCCTCCGTCGGCTATCCGGCGCCGCAACTCCCGGACGGCTTCCATCGGGCGGTCCAGGTCGACGGTGGCCAGCCCGGCGAGCCGATTCGGGTGCGCGCCAATCCATTGCGCCACCTCGTCGTTGGAGACCAGGTCGGCTCCCCCCGGCCCCCGCCAGGCGCTGAGCACACCCACTTCGACGCCGGCGACGTCCATCGACGCCAGGGTCGCCTCGATCGGGATATCGGTGTCGGGGATCGACCCGCCCGTCCACCGCCGCAGGGATGCCAGCATGTCGCTGCGCAGGAACCGCGCAGTCGGATGCTGCATCCAGACATCGATCGTCATGCGATTGGACTTTAGCCCGCCGACGATGCGCGCCGCGGAGCGGCGGGAGGAGGAGACGGGCAATCAACACCAGACCGGGCCCGGCCGCCCTCCGATCTCAGAGGGTCAGCGCGGCGCGGGCGCAGGCGTGCGTCTGCTGCGCGTACCCGCCGCCGAACAGCGCCACGTGCGCCAGTAGCGGGAAGAGCTGGTGCAGGCCGGTGCGGTCGCGCCAGCCGGGCCGCAGCGGTCGCACCCGCTGATAGCCGTCGATGACCGCGTCGAAGTGGGGGCAGCCGAACAGCGCGAGCATCGCCAGGTCGGTCTCGCGGTGACCGGCGTGTGCGGCCGGGTCGATGAGCACCACACCGTCGGGCGTCCACATCACGTTGCCGCTCCACAGATCGCCGTGCAGCCGCGCCGGGGCGTCGTCGTCGTCGAAATCGCCCGCGCGGCAACGGGCCGCGACGGAGTTCACGGCGTCGCGGGTGGCGGCGTCCAGGCCCGGGGCGGCGAGTTCGGCCATCGGGGCCAGCCGCTCCTCGGCATAGAACTCACCCCAGCGCCGGTGCGGGCGCAGCGAGAGCGGCAGGGGCTGCGACAGCGGCCCGAAAAAGCCCGTCCCGGCCCAGCCGTCCGGCCCGGCGCCGAACGCCGCGGCGCCCGCGTCGTGCGTGACGGCCAGCCGGTTGCCGAATGCGCGCGCGGCCTCGGGGGTGGGGCGCCCGGAGTCAAGGCGCCGCAGGGTCAGGCTCGTGTCATCGACGGCGACGACCTGCGCGCACGGCACGCCGCCGTCGACATCGGAAAGCCATTGCAGCCCTGCGGCTTCCCAAGCGAAGAAGCCGGTCGGTGCGGCCGGATTACGTTTGACGAAGTCGGTCACGCAGTGGCGTGAGCGGCGTGCACGTCGTCGGCCGGGCGGGCCTCGGTCTGCTCCTTGGCCCAGCGGTAGTCGGGCTTGCCCGCGGGCGACCGCTTGACCTCGTCGACCAGCCACAGGCTGCGCGGCACCTTGTAACCGGCGATCTCGGAGCGCACGAAGCTGTCCAGCTCCGACAGCGTCGGTCGCGATCCCGGCCGCGGCTGCACGACGGCGGCGACGTGCTGGCCGTACCGCGCGTCCGGCACGCCGACCACCAGGGCGTCGAAGACGTCGGGGTGGCCCTTGAGCGCGGCCTCGACCTCCTCGGGGTAGATCTTCTCGCCGCCGCTGTTGATCGACACCGAGCCGCGGCCCAGCATCGTGACGGTGCCGTCCTCCTCGACGGTCGCGAAGTCGCCGGGGATGGCGTAACGCACGCCGTTGAAGGTCTTGAACGTCTCGGCGGTCTTCTTCTCGTCCTTGTAGTAACCGACCGGGATGTTGCCCTTCTTGGCAATGAACCCGCGTACTCCGGAGCCGGGCTTGACCTCGTTGCCCTGTTCGTCGAGGACGACGGTGCGGTGGTCGATCGTCACGCGCGGGCCGCCGGCATGCGGCGCGTCCTTGGCGACGATGCTGGTGCCGCCGAATCCGGTCTCCGATGAACCGATCGAGTCGGTGATGACGCGGTTGGGCAGCAGCTCGAGGAACTTCTCCTTGATGCTCGGCGAGAACAGCGCCGCGGTGGAGGCGAGCAGGAACAGCGACGACAGGTCGTACTCGTTTCCCTTGTCCTGGTGCGCAAGTAGCGCGTCGAGCAGCGGTCGCGCCATCGCGTCGCCGGTGAAGAACAGCAGGTTTACCTTGTGTTCGTGGATCGTGCGCCAGACCTCGTCGGCGTTGAATTCCGGTGCCAGCACGGTGGTTTGGCCCGAGAAGATCGACATCCAGGTGGCCGACTGGGTGGCGCCGTGGATCATCGGCGGAATCGGGTGGCGGACCATCGGTGGGTTGGCCGCGGCGGCCTTGGCCAGGTCGTACTCGTCCTTGACGAATTCGCCTGTGGCGAAGTCGGTTCCGCCGAACAGCACCCGGTAGATGTCCTCGTGGCGCCACATCACGCCCTTCGGGAAGCCGGTGGTGCCGCCGGTGTAGAGCAGGTAGATGTCGTCGGCGCTGCGCGGGCCGAAGTCGCGCTCGGGCGAGCTGCCCGCGATCGCCGAATAGAACTCGACGCCGCCGTAACGGCTGAAGTCGTTGTCGCTGCCGTCCTCCACGACCAGGATCGTCTTGACGTCGGGGGTGTCGGGCAGCACGTTGGCCACCCGGTCGGAGTACTGACGCTCGTGCACCAGCGCGACCATGTCGGAGTTCTCGAACAGGTAGCGCAGCTCGCCCTCGACGTAGCGGTAGTTGATGTTCACCAGGATGGCGCCCGCTTTGACGATGCCGAGCATCGCGATGACGATTTCGATGCGGTTGCGGCAGTACAGGCCGACCTTGTCGTCCTTTTTCACCCCTTGCTCGAGCAGGTAGTGAGCCAGGCGGTTGGCCTTCTCCTCCAGCTGGGCATAGGTCAACTTCTCGTCGCCGCAGATCAGGGCGACACGGTCGGGCACAGCGTCGATGGCGTGCTCTGCGAGATCGGCAATATTCAAGGCCACGGCCACCAAATTAGAACGTGTTACATTTCGAGGCAAGCTCGTGCCCATTGTCGAGGGAAAGGCGGTAGCCGTGACCGTGGAGAATGCCGGAACCCCAGCAAACACCGAAAACGGGGAGACCGGACCGGACGCGCTGGTGGAACAGCGTGGTCACACCCTCATCGTGACCATGAACCGGCCGCACCGCCGCAACGCCTTGAGCACGGAAATGATGGAAATCATGGTCCAGGCCTGGGACCGCGTGGACAACGACGACGACATCCGCGTCTGCATCCTGACCGGGGCCGGTGGCTACTTCTGCGCGGGCATGGACCTCAAGGCAGCAACGCAGAAGCCGCCGGGCGAGTCGTTCAAGGACGGCAGCTACGACCCGTCGCGAATCGATGCCCTGCTCAAGGGCCGTAGGCTCAAGAAGCCGCTCATCGCGGCCGTCGAGGGCCCGGCCATCGCCGGGGGCACCGAGATCCTGCAGGGCACCGACATCCGGGTGGCCGGTGAGAGCGCCAAGTTCGGCATCTCCGAGGCCAAGTGGAGCCTGTACCCGATGGGCGGCTCGGCCGTGCGACTGGTGCGCCAGATCCCCTACACCGTGGCCTGCGACCTGCTGCTCACCGGCCGGCACATCACCGCCGCCGAAGCCAAGGACATCGGCTTGATCGGCCACGTCGTTCCCGACGGGCAGGCGCTGGCCAAGGCGCTCGAGATCGCCGAGGTGATCGAGAACAACGGACCGCTGGCCGTGCAGGCGATCCTCAAGACGATCCGCGAGACCGAGGGCATGCACGAGGAAGAGGCCTTCAAGCCCGACACCGCCAACGGGATACCGGTGTTCCTCTCCGAGGACTCCAAGGAGGGCCCCCGCGCGTTCGCCGAGAAGCGCAAGCCCAACTTCAAAAACCGCTAGGCCGGGGCCCCACCTCGCCGAGCGTGCCCCACCTCGCCGAGTGTGAACTCAGGGTGGTTTTTCGGCCGATTTTTCGCCCTCACGTCACGCTCGGCGCCGTTGTCGGTCCTTCGCGCCACACTCGGTGCGTGCGCGAACCCTTCATCGGTAGCGAGGCGCTCGCAACCGGCACCCTGACCCGATACCGGCTGCGCAGCCGATTCGTCGCGCTGCACCCCGACGTCTACGTAAGTCCCGGCACGGAATTGACCGCCACGACGCGCGCGTGCGCGGCATGGCTGTGGTCGCGCCGCCGGGGCATCGTCGCCGGGCGCTCCGCCTCGGCGCTGCACGGGGCGAAATGGGTGGACCACCGGGCGCCCGCGCAATTGTTCTACCAACACCGTCGTCCGCCGGCGGGCATCAACACCTGGTCGGACTCCCTGGCGGACAACGAAATCCGGTTGATCGGCGACATACCCACGACCTCGCCGGCGCGTACTGCGTTCGATATCGCTTGCCGAAACCCTCTTCGCAAGGCGGTCGCGGCTCTCGACGCGCTTGCCCGGGCGACGAAACTCGACATCGCCGAAGTGGAGTCGCTCGCCGGACGCTACAAGGGCCATCGAAATGTTCGCCGTGCGCGGCGCGCTCTGACGCTGGTTGACGCGGGCGCGGAGTCACCTCGCGAGACGTGGTTGCGATTGCTGCTCATCGATGCCGGTTATCCGCGCCCCGACACGCAGATTCCCGTCTACGGCGGATTCGGCGAGCTCGTGGCCGTCCTCGACATGGGTTGGGAAGAAATCAAAGTCGCGGTCGAGTACGACGGTGATCATCACCGCACCGATCGAAGACAATTCAATAAGGACATTCGGCGCGCGGAGTCCGTCGCGGAGCTTGGGTGGACTGTGGTTCGCGTGACGGCCGAAGACACGCCCGGGGGCGTAATCGCCCGCGTCGCGGCGGCATGGGCGCGCCGAACGTGAACTCAGGGCGAGAAATCGGCCGAAATATCGCCGTGCGCTTACGCTCGGCGCAAACGGGATGCAGAGAGTCAGCTCAGCAGCGGCGCGCTCGGGGTGAACACCACCGGCATCGCTTCCAGGCCGCTGACGAAGTTCGCCGGCCGCAGGGGCAGCGTCGAGTCGTCATCGGCCAGCCGCAGATCCGGTAGCCGCTTGAGCACCCGCTCGGTCATCATCGACAGCTCGAGCCGGGCCAGCTGGTTGCCCAGGCAGAAATGCGTGCCGAAGCCGAAGGCCATGTGGCTATTCGGGTTTCGACGAATGTCGAAGTTGTCCGGGTCTTCGAACACGGACTCGTCGAAGTTGCCCGACTCGAAGAGCAGCATGATCTTCTCGCCCTCGCGCAACGAGGTGCCGTGAAAGTCCGTATCAGCCGTCAAAGTTCTGCACATGTTCTTCACCGGCGATGTCCAGCGCAGCATCTCCTCGATGGCACCGGGAAGCAACGACGGGTCGCGCACCAGGGCCTCCCACTGGTCGCGGTGGCGCACCACCTGCTCGGTTCCGCCGCTCAGGGTGTGCCTGGTGGTCTCGTCGCCGCCGATGAGGATGAGCAGCGTCTCCATGACGATCTCGTCGTCGGACATCCGCTGCCCCTCCACCTCGGCGTTGACCAGGATGGAGAACAGGTCGTCGGTGGGCTCGGCGCGCCGCTTGGCGATGATGTCCATGGTGAACGCGGTGTAGGCGGCGAAAGCCTCCATGACGGTTTGGAATTCGGTCGACGCCGGGTCGATGTGGGAGCTCAGCCCGCACACCAGGTCGTCGGACCACTTCAACAGCATGCTGCGTTCGGAGGGCAGCACGCCCAGCATGTCGCCGATCACCGCCATCGGCAGCGGGGCGGCGATGTCGCGGACGAAGTCACACTCGCCGCGCTCACACACCGCGTCGATCAGCGTGTCGCACAGCTTGGCGATGGACGGCTCCTTCTCCTTCACCCGCTTGCGGGTGAAGCCGGCGTTGACCAGCTTGCGCCGCAACAGATGCGCGGGATCGTCCATGTCGATCATGTAGGGCATGCCGGGCTGGTCGGGACGGATGCCGCCCGTGCTGGAGAACAGTTCCGGATTGCGTTCGGCGTCCAGGATGGCTTGGTAGGTGGTGGCACCGGCCAGGCCGTTGCGATCCCGAAACACCGGCTGGTTGGCGCGCATCCAGCGGTAGGCCTCGCGCGAGGTGTGACGGTCCGCGTAGAAATTACCGTCTGCCAGATCGATGTTCGAGATTGCTTCCGGGATGGTCGAAGTCATCTACAGCCTCCAAATGTGTTGACGAGCGGATTACAGTAACCGGCATGCCTGAGTCACAACACGTAGTTGCGGGGACGGTCCTCACCATGCCGGTGCGGATACGAAAAGCGGATGTGCATACCGCGATGTTTTCGGTGGATGCGCAAGCGGCGCAACGCCTTATCGACTACAGCGGCCTGCAAGTCTGCCAGCACCGCCGCGGCCGGGCGGTGGTGAACCTGATGCTGGCCCGCTATATCGACGGCGATCTGGGGCAGTACCACGAATTCGGCACGGCGGTCATGGTCAACCCGCCCGGCTCGACGGCGCGCGGCTGGCGAGCACTGGGCGATGCGGCCGCGTTCATCCACCACCTGCCCGTCGACCAGAGCTTCACCCTGGAAGCGGGCCGCTCGATCTGGGGATTCCCAAAGATCATGGCGGAGTTCACCGTTCGCGAGCAGGGCCGGTTCGGATTCGACGTCAGCGCCGATGGCGCGCACATCGCGGGCATCGACTTCGCCCGGGGAGTGCCGGTGCCCTCGATGTTCACCTCGCGCCCGCAGGTGCTCAAGACCTACACCTTCGCCGAGGGCACCACCCGGGAGGTGCCCTGGGAGATGCGGGTGCGCGGGCTGCGCGGCCAGCCCGGCGGGGCGACGCTGCGTCTGGGCGATCACGCCTACGCCAAGGAGCTGGCGTCGCTGGGACTGCCGAAGCGGGCGATGATCTCTGGATCCGTCGGCCACGTCGAGATGACGTTCGGCGACGCCCACCCGCTCGGCTGACCGGCCGGGCGCGCGCTGCTTCGTCGTCGGGCGTGCCATCCGGACAATCTAGAACGCGTTCTAAGCCCCTGGCAAGAAAATTAGAACGTGTTCTAGTTTGGCTCGCGCGGCCGTCAGATTAGCGTCGCCAGCTCGCGGACCTGCTCCGTACTGCGTCCGGACACCACCATCATGGTGACGCCGGCGGCCTCCCAGGCCTTGATCTGCTTACGCACGTAGTCGATGTCGCCGACGATCGCGGCGTCGTCGATCACCTCGTCGGGGATGATCTCGGCGGCCTTGTCCTTCTGGTTGCTGCGGAACAGCTTCGTCACGTCGTCGACCACTTGCGCGTAGCCCATCCGCCGGTAGACGTCGGCGTGGAAGTTGGTGTCCTCGGCGCCCATGCCGCCCATGTAGAGCGCGATGTAGGGCTTCATCGCCGCGAACGCCGCGCTGCGGTCCTCGGTGATCACGATGTTGGCCGTCGCGCAGATCTCGAAGTCCTCGCGGCTGCGGCGGGCGCCCGGCCGGGCGAACCCCTCGTCCAGCCACTCGTTGTAGGTGTCAGCCATGCGCGGCGTGTAGAAGATCGGCAGCCAGCCGTCGCAGATCTCGGCGGCCAGCGCGACGTTCTTCGGCCCCTCGGCGCCCAACATGATCGGGATGTCGGCCCGCAGCGGATGGGTGATGGGCTTGAGCGGTTTGCCCAAACCCGTTGCGCGCTCACCGGTCAGCGGCAGCGGGTAATGCGGCCCGGCGCTGGTCACCGGCGCCTCGCGCGCCCACACCTGCCGGATGATGTCGATGTACTCCCGGGTGCGGGCCAGCGGCTTGGGGAAGGACTGGCCGTACCAGCCCTCGACCACCTGCGGACCGGAGACACCCAGGCCGAGGACGTGCCGGCCCCCGGACAGGTGGTCGAGCGTCAACGCCGCCATCGCGCAGGCCGTCGGGGTGCGTGCGGACAGCTGAACCACCGACGTGCCCAGCCGCACCCGCGACGTCGACGAACCCAACCAGGCCAGCGGGGTGTAGGCGTCGGACCCCCAGGCCTCGGCGGTGAAGACGGCGTCGTAGCCGGCCTCCTCGGCCGCGGCGACGAGCTCACCGTGGTTGTGCGGCGGCTGAGCGCCCCAATATCCCAGCTGCAATCCCAGCTTCATCGTCGTCACCCTTCCGGTGGTCGTCCCGATCCAAGAAAGATTTGAATCCGTTCTTAGAACCTGTTCTACTCGATGGCGTGACAGCCAGCTCGAGTAGCCCGCCCCTGATGGATCACCCTGAGCCACCGCTCGCCGCGCCACTGACGTTGTCCTTCGACTACACCCGTTCAGTCGGCCCCACGCTGAGCAAGTTCTTCACTGCCCTGCGCGACCGCCACATCCTGGGCGTGCGCGGATCGGATGGCCGGGTGCACGTGCCGCCGGCCGAATATGACCCGGTCACCTATGAGCCGCTGGGCGAGATGGTACCGGTGTCCAGCGTCGGCACCGTGGTCTCCTGGACCTGGCAGCCCGACCCCATCGAGGGACAGCCGCTGGACCGGCCGTTCGCCTGGGCGCTGATCAAGCTCGACGGGGCAGACACGCCGTTGATCCACGCCGTTGATGCGGGTGAGCCCAAGGCCATCAAGACCGGCTCCCGGGTGCACGCGCACTGGGTCGACGAGCCGGTGGGCGCCATCACCGACATCGCGTATTTCGCGCTCGGGGAGGAACCCGAGGCCGTGGCCGAGCAGTCCGACGGCGACAAGGACCCGGTGACCATGATCGTCACGCCGGTGTCGCTGACCATCCAGCACAGCGCCTCGCACGAAGAGAGCGCCTACCTGCGGGCCATCGCGCAGGGCAAGCTGCTGGGCGCGAAGACGGGCGAGAACGGCAAGGTTTACTTCCCGCCGCACGGCGCCGACCCGGCCACCGGCCAGCCGACGACCGAGTTCGTCGAGCTGCCCGACAAGGGCACGGTGACGACGTTCGCGATCATCAACATCCCGTTCCAGGGTCAGCGCATCAAGCCGCCGTATGTGGCGGCCTACGTGTTGCTCGACGGAGCCGACATCCCGTTTTTGCATCTGGTCGCCGACATCGACGCCCACGAGGTACGGATGGGCATGCGCGTCGAGGCGGTGTGGAAACCCCGCGAGGAGTGGGGATTTGGCATCGACAACATCGAGTACTTCCGGCCGACCGGGGAACCCGACGCCGACTACGACACCTACAAGCACCACCTGTAAAGGGCTTACCTGCACATGAGCGCTCGCAACGTTGCGGTCGTCGGCTTTGCCCACGCCCCACACGTCCGCCGCACCGACGGCACCACCAACGGTGTCGAGATGTTGATCCCGTGCTTCGCCCAGCTGTACGAGGAGCTGGGCATCGAACGGACCGACATCGGCTTCTGGTGTTCCGGATCATCTGATTACCTTGCCGGACGGGCATTTTCGTTCATCTCGGCGATCGACTCGATCGGTGCCGTTCCGCCGATCAACGAGTCACACGTCGAAATGGACGCCGCCTGGGCGCTTTACGAGGCCTACATCAAGATCCTCACCGGCGAGGTCGACACCGCGCTGGTGTACGGCTTCGGCAAGTCCTCGGCCGGCATCCTGCGCCAAATCCTGACGCGGCAGACCGACCCCTACACCGTCGCGCCGTTGTGGCCCGATTCGATCTCGCTGGCCGGGCTGCAGGCACGCATCGGGCTCGACACCGGTAAGTGGACCCAGGAGCAGATGGCGCGGGTGGCCTTCGACTCCTTTGCCAATGCGCGCCGCGTGGACAACGTCGAGGGGTCGATCAGCGTGGCGGAACTGCTCGAACGGCCGTTCTTCGCCGACCCGCTGCGTCGCCACGACATCGCGCCGATCACCGACGGCGCCGCGGCGATCGTGCTCGCGGCCGGCGACCGGGCGCGTGAGCTGCGCGAAAACCCGGCCTGGATAACGGGAATCGAGCACCGCATCGAAACGCCGGTGCTGGGCGCGCGCGATCTCACCGAGTCGCCGTCGACCAAGGCCGCGGCCCACGTGGCCACCGGCGGCCGGACCGACAACCTCGACGTGGCCGAGATCTGCGCGCCGTTCACCCACCAGCACCTGATCATCGCGGAAGCCATCCGGATCCCGGGTCCCACCAAGGTGAACCCGTCCGGTGGCGCGTTGGCGGCCAACCCCATGTTCGTCGCCGGCCTCGAACGCATCGGCTTTGCAGCACAACACATCTGGAACGGTTCGGCCGAGCGGGTGCTGGCGCACGCCACCAGCGGCCCTGCGCTTCAACAAAACCTGGTCGCGGTCATGGAAGGAAAGAACTGATGGCCGGTGCAGGGCCAAACGTCGCTGCGGTACTAGGTACCGGACAGACGAAGTACGTCGCCAAACGCCAAGACGTTTCGATGAACGGCCTGGTGCGCGAGGCGATCGACCGGGCGCTGGCCGACTCCGGCAGCACCTTCGACGACATCGACGCCGTCGTGGTCGGCAAGGCGCCGGACTTCTTCGAGGGCGTGATGATGCCCGAGCTGTTCATGGCCGACGCCATGGGCGCCACGGGCAAGCCGCTGATCCGGGTGCACACCGCGGGTTCGGTCGGTGGGTCCACCGGTGTGGTGGCCGCCAGCCTGGTGCAATCCGGCAAGTACCGGCGCGTCCTCGCGATGGCGTGGGAGAAGCAGTCGGAGTCAAACGCCATGTGGGCGTTGTCGATTCCCATTCCGTTCATCAAGCCGGTCGGTGCCGGCGCGGGTGGGTACTTCGCCCCGCACGTGCGCTCCTACATTCGTCGATCCGGCGCGCCGACGAACATCGGAGCCATGGTCGCGGTAAAGGACCGGCTCAACGGCGCCAAGAATCCGCTGGCACACCTGCACCAGCCCGACATCACGCTGGAGAAGGTGATGTCCTCGCCCATGCTGTGGGACCCGATCCGTTACGACGAGACCTGCCCGTCTTCCGACGGTGCGGCCGCCGTGGTGATCGGCAACGAGGAGGCCGCCGAAGCCCGCCTTACGCAAGGACATCCGGTGGCGTGGATCCACGCCACGGCGTTGCGCACCGAGCCGCTGCAGTTCTCCGGGCGCGACCAGGTGAGCCCGCAGGCCGGGCGTGACGCCGCCGCGGCGCTGTGGAGGGCCGCCGGCATCGAGAGCCCCATCGACGAGATCGACGCCGCGGAAATCTACGTGCCGTTCTCCTGGTTCGAACCGATGTGGTTGGAAAACCTCGGTTTTGCCGCCGAGGGTGAAGGCTGGAAGCTCACCGAAGCCGGCGAGACGAAGATCGGCGGCCGGTTGCCGGTCAACCCGTCGGGCGGCGTGCTGTCGTCGAACCCGATCGGTGCCTCGGGCCTGATTCGCTTCGCCGAAGCGGCGATCCAGGTGATGGGCAAGGGTGGCGACCACCAGGTGCCCAACGCGCGAAAGGCCTTGGGGCACGCCTACGGTGGCGGCTCGCAGTACTACTCGATGTGGGTGGTGGGCGCCGACAAGCCCGCGGCCCAGAAGGTCTCGTGAGCGCGCCGAGGACGATGCAGCGGGGGCACCTCCCGCTTGCGGGGGAGAGCGGCGCCGTTGACTGAGCATCCCGCGCACGAGGCCGGCCGCCGCTCCCGCGATGCGGTGGCGGCCCGGGACAAGGATGCCTGGCTGGCGGTGTTCGCCGACGACGCCATCGTCGAGGACCCGATCGGGCCGTCGGTGTTCGACCCCGAGGGCCTCGGCCACCGTGGCCGGGACGCGATCTCGGCCTTCTGGGACAAGGCGATCGCCCCCACCACGAAGATCGAGTTCTTCTTCCGCGACACCTACCAGTGCGGCAACGAGGAAGCCAACGTCGGGCACATCCTCATCACGACCGGCGAATATCAGACGACCGCCGAGGGCGTCTTCACCTACCGGGTCAACACCGAGGGCCAGATGGTGGCCCTGCGCGCCTACTGGGAGATGGATCGGGCGGCGGCCAACACCCGCAAAATCTAGAGCGGTTCGCCGGCGGTGAAACCTACGGCGCGACACGCCGGTTGAGGATCGCTGATTTCACATTCGGCGGCATGTCGATGTCAGGCTTATGCCCATGTCCGACAAGCACGTCGTACTCGTCCACGGCTCATGGAGCCGCGGGCAGCAGTGGGCCCCCGCCCAGGCCGCCTTTGCGGAACGCGGCTTCACGGTGCATACCCCGACCTTGCGGCACCACGAACTGCCGCTGCACGAAGGTGCGGCGAAGATTGCGTCGTTGAGTATCCGTGACTACTTAGATGATCTCGTCGCCCTGGTCGCATCGCTGGACTCCCCGCCGCTGTTGGTCGGACATTCGCTGGGCGGTCTGCTAGTCCAACTGGTCGCTGCCCGCACGCCACACGCTGGCCTGATCGCCGCCTGTCCGTCGTCGGTGGGTCCATCCGGCCTTAACCGCACGACTCTGGGTATCGCCCTACCGCACGCGTTGAAGACGCGGCCGTGGACCAAACCGGTCTATCCCCCGACGTGGCAACAGTTTTGGCGGGGCGTCGCGGCCACACAAACCCAGGAGGCTGCGCGCGCGGCGTTCAACGACCTGGTCTGCGAATCCGGACGGGTGCTGTTCTTCGAGCTCGCTATGCCGTGGCTGGACCGAGCCAAGGCCGCGAAAGTGGACCGCAGCGCCATCGCGGGACCTGTGCTCGTGATCGGGGGCGGCCGAGACCGTATCGTGCCGCCGGGGTTGGCACGCCGGACCGCCGCCCGATTTGCACGCGCGAGCTACGCCGAAATTCCCGATTCCGATCACATGGTGTTCTATGGAGCCGCGTTACCGGTCACGATGAGCTACATCGATGACTGGCTCACCCGAAATAGCGGCATAACCGGCGATTCGGCCTAGAGCGGTTCCAGCCCGGCCAGATGCCGCTGGGCCAGGTCGCGGTAGGCCTGCGGGTTCACCTTGACCCACATCTCAGCGCCGGTCCCGGCGACCGGGCCCTTGATCTGCGCCGGCGCCCCGACCGCCAGCATCCCGGCCGGGATCTGGCTGCCGGCCGTCACTAGCGAATGCGCGGCGACCAGGCTGCGTGCGCCGATCACCGCGCCGTCCAGCACGGTGGCGTGGTTCGCGATCAGCGCCTCCTGCCCCACGTGCACGCCATGAATGACACACAGATGCGCGACCGTCGCGCCCGGACCGATGTCGACCGGTATTCCGGGCGGCGCGTGCAGCACCGAGCCGTCCTGGACGTTGGCGCCCTCGCGCACCACGATGGGCCCGTAGTCGCCGCGCAGCACGGCGTTGAACCAGACCGAGGCGCCCGCCTCCACCACGACGTCGCCGATCAGGGTGGCCGTCGGGGCCACGAAAGCTGTGGGATCGACCCGTGGCGCGCGGCCCTCGAACGCAAACAGCGGCATCGTTTAGATATACCGCAGTGCGCATATGCCGTGGCCAGGCTCGCCGTCGTTGCGCGCCCCCGCTGAAAAACTGTAACGTGTTCTAGTTAGAGGCCCAGCGAGTTGGAGGTGACAGGTGAGTACCGACACCAAGGCGGTCGGCATCCGGGAGATCGATCCCGGCGCCTTGCCGACGAGATACGCCCGCGGCTGGCACTGCCTGGGCGTTGCAAAGGACTTCCAGGACGGCAAGCCGCACTCGATCGAGGCGTTCGGCACCAAGCTGGTCGTTTTCGCCGACTCGCAGGGCGACATCAAGGTTCTGGACGGCTACTGCCGCCACATGGGCGGGGACCTGTCTGAGGGCACCATCAAGGGCGACGAGGTCGCCTGCCCGTTCCACGACTGGCGCTGGGGCGGCGACGGCCGCTGCAAGCTGGTGCCCTACGCCAAGCGCACGCCCAAGACGGCGCGCACCCGCTCGTGGACCACCGACGTGCGCGGCGGCCTGCTGTTCGTCTGGCACGACCACGAGCAGAATCCGCCGGACCCCGCGGTGCGCATTCCCGACATCCCCGAAGCGGCCAGCGATGAATGGACCGACTGGCGGTGGAACAGCATCCTCATCGAGGGGTCCAACTGCCGCGACATCATCGACAACGTCACCGACATGGCGCACTTCTTCTATATCCATTTCGGGTTGCCGACCTACTTCAAAAACGTCTTCGAGGGCCACATCGCCTCGCAGTACCTGCACAACGTGGGCCGGCCCGACGTCAACGACCTCGGCACCACTTACGGGGAGGCGCATCTTGATTCGGAGGCCTCCTACTTCGGGCCGTCGTTCATGATCAACTGGCTGCACAACAGCTACGGCGGTTACAAGGCCGAGTCGATCCTGATCAACTGCCACTACCCGGTGACTCAGAACTCGTTCGTGCTGCAGTGGGGCGTCATCGTCGAAAAGCCCAAGGGCATGGACGAAAAGATGACCGACAAGTTGTCGAAGGTGTTCACCGAGGGCGTCAGCAAGGGCTTCCTGCAGGACGTCGAGATCTGGAAGCACAAGACCCGCATCGACAATCCGCTGCTGGTCGAGGAGGACGGCGCCGTTTATCAGTTGCGCCGTTGGTATCAGCAGTTCTACGTCGACGTCGCCGACATCGAGCCGGAGATGGTGGAGCGCTTCGAGATCGAGGTGGACACCACCCGCGCCAACGAGTACTGGAACGCCGAGGTCGAGCAGAACCTCAAGGCCAAGGACTCCGAGGCGGACGAGTCGGTCACCGACGACGTCCCGGCCCAGCAACGCTAGGAATCATGGGCGACGATCAGCCGGCGGTACCTGACGTCGATCAGCTCGCGCGATCGATGTTGTTGCTGCACGGCGATCAGCACGACCACGACGAGAAGCCCGCGGGCAACGGCGGCTCCCGATCCTGGTCGAAGTCAAGGGATTTCACCAACGACCCGCAGCGCGCCGCGGCCGTCGCCGAAGCCAGTCGCGCCGACCGCGAGCGCTACCTCAACTCCGGGCTGCTGCCGGTCGACTGCCGGTTCTGCCACGTGCGGGTCACCGTCCGCCGGCTCGGGCCGGGACACACCGCCGTGCAGTGGAACACCGAAGCGTGGCAACGCTGCGCGCACTTCACCGAGGTGCGCGAGTCGGGGGGCGACACCGCGCGCACCCAGTCGTGCCCCAAACTCGCCGACAGCATCGAGCATGCGGTCGCCGAGGGCTACCTCGACGACGACCCGGACCAAGACTAGGCGGGCACAAGGCGTGCCAGCCGGGCGCGGAAGCCGTTGTGCGGCCTAGGTTTTACAGACCCGCGAAGCGCTCCTTGACGGTCTCGGTGGTGAGGCCGTAGTCGGCCAGCGAGTAGGTGTGCTTGGGCGCCCGCGGGCCGGACTGGCTGTCGGCGTGGGTCTTTTCCATGGCGGCCCTGGCCTCGTCGGTCAGCGTCAGGCCGAAGTGGCGATAGATGTCGGCCACGGTGCCCAGCGGGTCGGCGATCAATTCCTTGTAGTCGACGTCGTAGAACTGCGACGGGCTGTATTTGGCCCGCGCGGTGTTGAACCGCTCCAGCCCCCGCGACCAGGTTTCCATTGCGTCGGCACCGATTTGGGCGCCGGTGAACGACGTCGACCATCCCTCGGCGGTGTGCTGCGCCAGCGAGCACATCGAGGCCATGATCGTTTCGACCGGACGATGGGTCTGGATCACCAACGCGTCGGGATAGGTCGCCATCAACGCGTCCAACGCGAACAGGTGGCTGGGGTTCTTGAGCACCCACCGCTTGTCGGCGTCGTTGAGCCCGATCAGCTGCAGGTTGCGGCGGTGCCGCTGATACGACGGCGTCCAGTCCTGCTCCGAGAGCCACTGCGAGTAAGTGGGCAGGTGCGCCAAGGTCTCGTAGGACGCCGAATGCAGCGACTGCCGCAGCAGCTGCCAGCACTCCTCCAGCTCGTATGCCGCCATGAAATGCAGACCCGTGTAGTCCGGGTTTTCGGCATGGTGCTTGTTGAACTGCGCGTTCAGTTGGCTGTAAAACGGGTTGGAATCCCAGGTTTCACGAGGCGGACGCGGCTGTGGAAATTCGGCCAACCACAGATGCAGGCCCTGGTGCGCGGGATCGGCACCAAGCAGTCGATGCAGGGCCGTGGTACCGGTGCGCACCAGGCCGGTGACGAAGATCGGCCGCTCGATGGCCACGTCGGCGTGCTGCGGGTACTGCTTCCAGGCGGCTTCGGACAGCAGCCTGGCCACCAGCGCACCGCGCAGGAAGAACCGATTCATCTTGCTGCCCAGGGGCGTCAGGTCGGCGTCGCGGCGGTAGGAGTCCAGCAGCACTTCCAGCGCTTCGAGGTAGTTGTCGTCGTTGCTGCCGAAATCGTCCAGCCCGATCATCTTGCTGGCCGACGCCTTCAGGTCGTCGACGGTGCCGACATCGGTACGTGCAACCGTCATCGCCATCTCCTCCTCATCGCTTCGCTTTGCATCGTCGATGGCGGCATTAGGTGTGGTACTCCCCGCAATTGACATCCAGTGTCTGCCCGGTGATGCCGCTGGACAGGTCGCTGGCCATGAACAGGATCGCCGAGGCAACCTCGTCCTCGGTCGGTAGCCGCTTCAGGTCGGAGCCTGCGGCGGTGGCCTCATAGATCTGCTCGGCCGTCGTGCCGTACTTGCCGGCTTGGTGGTTGAAGTAGCCCTGCAGTGTCTCGCCCCAGATATAGCCGGGCGCAACGGAATTGACTCTGATTCCCTGCTCGCCCAGCTCGGTGGCCAGCGAATGTGACATGGACAGCAGCGCGGATTTCGCCATCTTATAAGCGCCGTACTTGGCCTGCGAGTGCCGCAGCACCATGGAGTTGACGTTGACGATCGAGCCCTTCGACTCGGCCAGCGCCGGCGTGAACCCCTGGATGAGTCGCAGGGCGCCGAGCGCGCTGAGTTCGATCGCGTCGCGGATATGCTGAAAGCTCGTGCCGGAGAACGGTTTCAGCGACGGCACCCGGAACGCGTTGTTGA
The DNA here is from genome assembly GCF_001673055.1 of Mycobacterium sp. 1245801.1. Taxonomy (NCBI): domain Bacteria; kingdom Bacillati; phylum Actinomycetota; class Actinomycetes; order Mycobacteriales; family Mycobacteriaceae; genus Mycobacterium; species Mycobacterium sp. 1245801.1. The sequence continues at coordinate 17,953 of NZ_LZKY01000081.1, read as the reverse complement.
TCAGCACGTCGACCTTGCCGTAGGCCTCCAAGGTGGCCTCGACCAGGTTGTTGACCTGGTCATCCTCGGTGATGTCGGTGCGCACCGTCGTCGCACGGCCTCCGAGGTCGGCGATCTGCTTGGCGACGTCGTCCAGGCGTTCCGGCGTGCGGGCCGCCAGCACCAGGTCGGCGCCTTCTCTCGTGCATCGGTGCGCCAGCGTCGTGCCCAGACCCGGGCCGACGCCGCTGATCACCACCACCTTGCCGTCGAGCAACTTCGTCATCCCAGCATCCTCGCCTGAATCTGTTGGTGGCGCAGCGCAATTCGCGCCCGCCAGTCGTCCTCTGAGATCTTGTTGTGGTCGTAGTACGGCAACGCGGCCGGCACCTTGTCGATGTCGACCACCTCGACGGTCGGACCGTCGGCGTCGGTGAGCTCACGCGACACCCGCTGCCAGCGGAACTGCAGGAAGCCACGCCGGTGCCCGACCGTCTCGACCCAGTTGGTCACTCCCGGATTCTGTTCGGCAACCACGATGCGGACCTTGCCGTCCGGATCCGCCTGCGCCTGAGTGTTGTTCAGCGAGGTCTGGTGGTTGATGTAGTCCAGCGAGATGTACCACAGGCTGCCCAGCTGGAAGCCGAGGTAGGGCGCGTCGGAGACCGGGATGGTGATGACCATCGCCTGATCCGGTCGCAGATCGAAGTGCCCGACCGACGAGTACTGCGTGGCCAGTCCGCCCGGGGTCAGCCGCGGCGGCACCATGGTGTTGACCGGCAGGTCGAGATAAAACCACTGCGGGAATTGCAACCAGGTCTTCACTCGCTGGACAAGCTGCTTTCCTGCTGTCGCGTAACGCTTTTCGATCAGATCACGGGTCAAGGGCGGCGGCGCGGTGCCCGCCGTGTCGAGGCGGGAGATCGCCAGCGTGCCGCGCTGGGCCGACCAGTCCCCGTACACCTCGCGGATCACCAATTGTCCGGCGCTGGTCGGTCGCACCCGCCACTCGAAGCTGCCGTCGGGCGCGATCTCGAGCTCGCGGTCGTCGAATGCGGCCTGGCTGACGGGCACGAAGTCGTCGGTGTACTCGCCGCCGAGGAGCTGGAAACTCAGGTCGGTGGTGGTTCCGCGCCTGCCGGTGACCACGTAGTCGTGGTTGGCGTGCACCCGGGTACCGAAGTACAGGGTGTCGGGATTGTCCAGGCCCATCTTGGTGAAGGGTCCGGTACCCGACTGCAGGAAGGGATGGTCACGGTCGTAGTCCACGGCCAGATGGATGCAGCCCGAGATACACCCGGCCAGATACTGCAACCCTTCGAGCAGGTCGGCTTCGGTCTCGATGAACGGTGCGTCGGCCACCAACTGCTCGGCCTCTGCGATCGCAGCGGTGAGGGAATCAGAGAACACGCCTAGACGCTAGAACGTGTTCTACTTTTTCGTCAATGGCGAACGTTCCCGCGCGTCGGCCCCAGCGTTCAAGGACGACGCCGACTCACTACGGAGGGCAGGAGTGCGAAAGGTCGATCAGGTGCTGGCGGACGTCGGGATGCCGGTTGAGGTAGTCGATGACGTTGCCGTTACCGCCCTCCGCCTGCGACCTTTGCTGCAGCTGCTGGTGCAGGTCCGGATGCTTCTGCAGGTACGAGTCGATCGATGCACCCACGTCCTGATTGCATTGCGGAGCCGCGTTGGCGATGCCCGCCACGGGCAGCGCGATCACCGTTGCGGCGGCAGCGGTCATCAGCCCCCCGGCGAGCAGGCCGTACAGCCCGCGGCGACGGGCGCCGACTGTGTTGGATGTGCTCATAGCGCCAGGTTACTCGCGATACCTATGCGGCGCCTATGCGTGCCGTGGCCGAAGCGGCAGGTCAACGCTGGGCCGTGGCGCCGCTTTCCTGCTCGCGCTTGATCTCCAGCGCGATGTCGATCAGCTGGTCCTCCTGGCCGCCGATGAGCTTGCGCTGGCCCGCGCGGTGCAGCAGCTGGTGGGCCGGCACACCGTAGCGCTCGGACTGGCGGATGGCGTGCTTCAGGAAGCTCGAGTACACCCCGGAATAGCCCATGATCAGGGCGTTGCGGTCAAGCAGGCACTCGGCGGGCATCGCCGGGGCGACTACCTCTTCGGCGGCGTCGGCGATGTCGAAGAAATCGATCCCGGTCTTCACGCCGATCTTGTCGAACACCCCGATCAGCGCCTCGACCGGGGCGTTCCCCGCACCGGCCCCGAACCGGCGGCACGAGCCGTCGATCTGCTTGGCACCCGCCCGCACCGCCTCGACGGAGTTAGCGACACCCAGGCCGAGGTTCTCGTGGCCGTGGAAGCCCACCTGGGCGTCGTCGCCGAGCTCGGCGACCAGCGCCGCAACCCGATCCCGCACGCCCTCGAGGACCAGCGCCCCGGCCGAATCGACCACGTAGACGCACTGGCAGCCCGCGTCGGCCATGATGCGGGCCTGTGCGGCCAGCTTCTCGGGCGAGATGGTGTGGCTCATCATCAAGAACCCGACGGTTTCCAGGCCGAGTTCGCGGGCCAGGCCGAAGTGCTGAATGGATACGTCGGCCTCGGTGCAGTGCGTGGCAATCCGGCAGATCGAGCCGCCATTGTTCTGGGCCTCTTTGATGTCTTCCTTGGTGCCAACGCCGGGCAGCATCAAAAAGGCGATCTTGGCTTCTTTGGCGGTCTCGGCGGCGAGCTTGATCAGCTCCTGCTCGGGCGTCTTGGAAAACCCGTAGTTGAAGCTCGAGCCGCCCAGCCCGTCGCCGTGGGTGACCTCGATGACGGGCACTCCCGCGGCGTCCAGGGCGGCCACGATGGCGCCGACCTCGTCCTTGGTGAACTGGTGACGCTTGTGATGTGAGCCGTCCCGCAACGACGTGTCGGTCATCCGGACGTCCCAGACCGGGTTGAAAAATATGTCGGTCATGATTGCGCTCCTCCGGCCGTCGCGCTCAAGGACTCCTTGGCGATCTCCTCGCCGACTTTCGTGGCCGCGGCGGTCATGATGTCCAGATTTCCAGCGTAAGGCGGCAGGTAGTCGCCCGCACCCTCCACTTCGACGAAGGTGGTGACCAGCGCCTGGCCGCCGGAGTTTATCGACGGATCGTCGAACTGCGGCTCGTTGAGCAGCCGGTATCCCGGCACGTAGGTCTGCACCTCGGCGACCACGTCGTGGATGGACTTGGCGATCGCGTCCCGGTCGGCGTCCTCGGGAATGGCGCAGAAGATGGTGTCGCGCATGATCATCGGCGGGTCGGCCGGGTTCAAGATGATGATCGCCTTGCCGCGCTTGGCGCCACCGATCGTCTCCACGCCCCTGCTGGTCGTCTTGGTGAACTCGTCGATGTTGGCCCGGGTGCCGGGGCCGGCCGACAGCGAGGCGACCGAGGCGACAATCTCGGCGTACGGCACGCCGCCGAGGTCGGCGACGGCACGCGAGACCGCGTAGACGATCGGGATGGTGGCCTGCCCGCCGCAGGTGATCATGTTGACGTTCGGCGCGTCCAGGTGCTGGCGCAGGTTGGCCGGCGGGATCACCGCCGGGCCCACCGCGGCCGGCGTCAGGTCGATGGCCCGGATGCCGGCGGCCTCGTACTTGGGGGCGGCGTCGCGGTGCACGTAGGCGCTGGTCGCCTCGAACACCAGGTCGGGCTTCTCCGGCTGGGCCAACAGCCAGTCCACACCCTCGTGGGTCGTCTCCAGACCCAACTTGCGGGCGCGGGCCAGGCCCTCGCTCTCCGGGTCGATGCCGACCATCCAGCGCGGTTCCAGCCAGTCCGATCGCAGCAGCTTGTAGAGCAGGTCAGTGCTGATGTTGCCCGACCCGACAATGGCCACAGTCGCCTTAGTCGGCATGATGCCCCTTTTCGAAGCTTTGAAATTTAAGTTAGACGATTTAAATCGAGCCTATTCGAACGATAGGCGGACCGAGCCGAGGCCCGCGAAGTCGGCGACGAAGTCGTCGCCCGGGTGCGCGTCGATCGCCTTCGTGCACGACCCGGGCAACACCACGTCACCCTTGCGCAGGCGGACGCCGAAGCCGTCCACCTTGCGGGCCAGCCAGGCCACCGCGGTGACCGGATTGCCCAGCACCGCGTCGGTGCGGCCTTCGGCGACGACCTCACCGTTGCACCGCAACACGGCGTCGATCCCCTTGACGTCGATGTCGCGGGGCGAAACGCGCGCCTCGCCGAGCACGAAACCCGCCGACGAGGCGTTGTCGGCGATGGTGTCGCACAGTTCGATCTTCCAGTCGGTGATCCGGGTATCGATCAGCTCGATGGACGGGACCAACGCTTCGGTGGCGGCCAGCACGTCGTCCTCGGTGCAGCCGGCTCCGGGCAGGTCGGCGTTCAGGATGAAACCGACCTCGACCTCGACCCGGGGGTGGAGGTAGCGGTTCGCCTTGACCGGGGTGTCCTCGAACAGCTGCATCTCGTCGAGCAGGTGCCCGTAGTCCGGCTCGTCGACGCCCATCATTTGCTGGATCGCCTTCGACGAGAGCCCCACCTTGTGGCCGAGCACCCGGGCGCCCTCCGCGACCCGCTGGCGGATGTTGATCAGCTGAATCTCGTAGGCGTCGACGACGTCGATCTCCGGATAGGCGGCGGTCAACGGGGCGATCGGCTCGCCGCTCCGCTCGGCTTGTGCCAAGTCGGCAGCTAGCTCGTCGCGCGTGGCAACACTGAGCATTTTTCCAAGTCTCCTCGTACGGTCGACCGGGCCAGTAGCGGCCGCCCCGGGCAATTCTATAACGTGTTCTACATGTCAGCGCAGGAGTACGACGTCGTCGTGGTCGGGAGCGGCGGGGCCGGCATGGTGGCCGCCCTTACCGCCGCTCACCGGGGTCTTTCCACCATAGTCATCGAAAAGGCCCCGCACTTCGGCGGTTCGACCGCACGCTCGGGCGGTGGTGTTTGGATCCCAAATAACGAAGTCCTCAAGCGTGACGGGGTCCGCGATACCGCCGAGGCCGCCCGCACCTACCTACACGGGATCGTCGGCAACGTCGTGGAGCCCGAACGCATCGACACCTACCTCGAGCGCGGCCCGGAGATGCTCTCGTTTGTGCTCAAGCACACACCGCTGAAGATGTGCTGGGTGCCGAAGTACTCCGACTACTACCCCGAGTCGCCGGGCGGCCGTGCCGAGGGCCGATCGATCGAGCCGAAGCCGTTCAACGCCCGCAAGCTCGGCGCCGACGAAGCCGGCCTGGAACCGGCGTACGGCAAGGTCCCGCTGAACGTGGTCGTGATGCAACAGGATTACGTGCGGCTGAACCAGCTCAAGCGCCACCCGCGCGGCGTGCTGCGCAGCTTGAAGGTCGGGGCCCGCACCATGTGGGCCAAGGCGACCGGCAAGAACCTCGTCGGCATGGGCCGGGCGTTGATCGGGCCGCTGCGGATCGGGTTGCAGCGGGCCGGGGTTCCGGTCGTGCTCAACACCGCGCTCACCGACCTCTACGTCGAGGACGGCGTGGTGCGCGGCGTCTACGTCCGCGAAGCCGGCGAGGCCGAATCGGGTGAGCCCCGGCTGATCCGGGCCCGGCGCGGGGTGATCCTGGCGTCGGGCGGGTTCGAGCACAACGAACAGATGCGGGTGAAATACCAGCGTGCGCCGATCACCACCGAGTGGACCGTCGGCGCGGCGGCCAACACCGGTGACGGCATCCTGGCCGGCGAAAAGCTCGGCGCCGCATTGGATCTCATGGAGGACGCCTGGTGGGGACCGACGGTCCCGTTGGTGGGCGCGCCCTGGTTCGCGTTGTCCGAGCGCAATTCGCCGGGCTCGATCATCGTCAACATGTCGGGCAAGCGGTTCATGAACGAGTCGATGCCCTACGTCGAAGCCTGCCATCACATGTACGGCGGTGAATACGGTCAGGGGCCCGGGCCGGGCGAGAACATTCCCGCGTGGCTGGTGTTCGACCAGCAGTACCGGGACCGCTACATTTTCGCGGGATTGCAGCCCGGACAACGTATTCCGCGCAAGTGGCTGGAGTCCGGCGTCATCATCCAGGCCGATACGCTGGCGGAGCTAGCGCAGAAGGCCGGTCTTCCGGTGAACGAATTCACCGCGACCGTGGAGCGTTTCAACGGGTTCGCGCGCTCCGGCGTCGACGAGGACTATCAGCGCGGCGAGAGCGCCTACGACCGTTACTACGGCGACCCGACCAACAAGCCCAACCCCAACCTCGGGGAGATCACGCACGCGCCGTACTACGCGGCCAAGATGGTGCCCGGTGACCTGGGCACCAAGGGCGGCATCCGCACCGACGTCCACGGGCGGGCGCTGCGCGACGACGGCAGTATCATCGAAGGCCTTTACGCCGCAGGCAATGTCAGCGCCCCGGTGATGGGCCACACGTACCCCGGTCCGGGTGGCACCATCGGTCCGGCCATGACGTTCGGCTACCTGGCGGCGTTGCACATAGCTGGAGAGAACTGACATGCCCATCGACGTAGACGTTGCGCTGAACGCCGAGCTGGACCCCATCGAATTCTCTTGGGCCAGTAGCGATGTGCAGCTGTATCACCTCGGGTTGGGCGCGGGCGCCGATCCGATGGACCCGCGTGAGCTGCGTTACCTGGTCGACGACACCCCGCAGGTGCTGCCGACGTTCGGCAACGTGGCCGCCACCTTCCATGTCACGAAGCCGCCGACCGTCAAATTCCCCGGCATCGACATCGAGTTGAGCAAGGTGCTGCACGCCAGCGAACGGGTCGAGGCGCCCGCTCCGCTGCCGCCGTCGGGCTCGGCGAAGGCCGTCACCCGGTTCACCGACATCTGGGACAAGGGCAAGGCCGCGGTGATCTGGAGCGAGACGACGGTGACCGCGCCGGACGGCACGGTGTTGTGGACGCAGCGCCGGTCGATCTTCGCCCGCGGTGAGGGCGGATTCGGCGGCGAGCGCGGTCCTTCAACGTCGGACGGTGCGCCGGACCGGGCCCCCGATCTCGAGCTCGACGTGCCGATCCTGCCGCAGCAGGCGCTGCTCTACCGGCTGTGCGGCGACCGCAACCCGCTGCACTCGGATCCCGAATTCGCCGCTACCGCAGGCTTTTCCCAGCCCATCCTGCATGGGTTGTGCACCTACGGCATGACCTGCAAGGCGATCACCGATGCGCTGCTCGACGGCGACGCCGGGGCGGTCGCGGCCTACGGCGCGCGTTTCGCCGGGGTGGCCTTCCCCGGCGAAACGCTCAAGGTCGGCATCTGGAAGGACTCGACGTCTTCCGAAGGCCGCTTCCTGGCCAGCGTGGTCGCGCCCGCGCGCGACAACGCCGTCGTGCTGTCGGGCGTCGAACTGGTTCCTGCGTAGGGGCTTTTTTCGCGCCGAGCGCCCGGCCTGCCGGGCCTACGGGTTCGAACGCCCAGCTAGCCGGGGTGTCGCCCAGCACGGGCGGCGCGAACCCTGCGCACGATGTCGCCCGGCCGATCACCAGCGACCACTCGGACGAGGACCCAACCGCGACGCTCCAGTAGCTCCCTCCGGCGGATGTCCCACGTGTACTGCTGGCGGTTGTATCGATGCTGCTCACCGTCGTACTCCACGGCGATTTTCACGTCCTCCCAACCCATGTCCAGATACGCGAATGGACAGCCGAACTCGTCGAGCACCTCGATCTGGGTCTGCGGCCGCGGCAGGCCGGCCTCGATCAGCACGACGCGAAGCCACGACTCCTTCGGCGACTGTGCCCCGGCGTCGAACAGCTCCGCGGCCCGGCGTGCTTGCGCGATGCCGCGCCGTCCCGTGTACCGGCGGGCGAGCAGCTCGACGTCGGCCGCCTTGATCTCCGTCGCCCCGGCCAGCGCATCGATGCCTGCGACGGCAGTCGTCATCGGATACCAGCATCCGAGGTCCAGCGCAGTCCTCGTCGGCGATGTAACCGCTACCCCACAGAGCAATTCGACTTCATCCGCCTCGACAGTGTCTCTGTGCAGCTGCATCCCAGCCGCGCAATGGTGGTTGTTGTGGATCAGCTCCACAACTCTTCGGTCGTCGACCCAGCTGCTTCCGTGCATTGCAGCCGCCGAGAAGCCCGCCACAATTCCCCGGCGGCCGGTCCATAACCAGCCAGCCTTCGCCCGCACCACTGCGCTGAGCTCAGCGTCGCGGTCAATGTAGACGCCAGGGAACAGCCGGACGCAACGCGTTTCCAATTGACTCTTGGTTAGCAGTCCACTCGCGATGGCTTCGCTCCCGACAAAAGGCTCACCCATCGCCGCAGCGTCGCATGCCACACGGCACGCGTCACTTCAGTCGTCGCGTGCCCGGCCAGCCGGGCGTTGAGCCGCGACAGCCCGGCTAGCCGGGCACTCGGCGAGAAGACACGCGCCGAAGCCCCCTAGCCCAGGATCAGGCCCGACGTGGGGACGCCGGTTCCGGCGGTGACGAGGACGTGCTCGACGTCGGGCACCGGGTTCACCGAGGTGCCCCGCAGCTGACGCACACCCTCGGCGATGCCGTTCATGCCGTGAATGTAGGCCTCGCCCAGTTGACCGCCATGGGTGTTGATCGGAAGCCGCCCCCCGATCTCGATGGCCCCGTCGGCGATGAAGTCCTTGGCCTCGCCCTTGCCGCAGAATCCCAACTCTTCCAACTGAATCAGCGTGAACGGCGTGAAGTGGTCGTAGAGCACGGCGGTCTGGATATCGGTCGGCTTCAGGCCCGACTGCTCCCAGAGCTGCTGACCCACCACCCCCATCTCGGGCAGGCCGAGCTCGGGCCGGTAGTAACTGACCATCGTGTACTGGTCGGGGCTCGAGCCTTGCGCCGCCGCCTCGATGATCGCCGGCCGTTGCTTGAGATCCTTCGCGCGCTCCGGCGACGTCACCACGATCGCCACCGCCCCGTCGGTCTCCTGGCAGCAGTCCAGCAGTCGCAGCGGCTCGGCGATCCACCGCGAATTCTGGTGGTCCTCAATGGTTATCGGCTTCTCGAAGAAGTACGCCTTTGGGTTCTTGGCGGCATGCTTGCGGTCAGCCACCGAGATCGCACCGAAGTCACGGCTGCTGGCACCCGACAGATGCATGTAGCGCTGGGCGATCATCGCGACCTGCGCGGCCGGCGTCGACAGGCCGTGCGGGTAGGAGAACGAATTGTCCGCGGCGGTCGAATCAGCCTGCACCCCGGCGTTTCCCACCAGCCGGGTCTGTACCTGACCGAATCGCATGCCCGAACGCTCGTTGAAGGCCCGGTACGCGACGACGACGTCCGCCACGCCGGTGGCCACCGCGAGAGCCGCCTGCTGAACGGTCGCGCAAGCGGCACCGCCGCCATATCCGATCTGCGAGAAGAACTTCAGGTCACCGATGCCGACCGCGCGGGCGACGGCCGTCTCGTTGTTGGTGTCCATTGTGAAGGTGGTCAGCCCGTCGACGTCGGACGGGCTCAGCCCGGCGTCGTCCAACGCATCCAGCACCGCCTCGGCGGCCAGCCGCAGCTCACTGCGGCCGGAGTCCTTGGAGAAGTCCGTGGCGCCGATGCCGACGATCGCGGCTCGGCCGTTCAATAAACCCGCTGACATCTAAGCGCCCCCGATCGTCAGCGTCACATTCGCGATGACGTGATCGCCAAGGCTGTTGCGGCCGAACACCTTCAGCGCGATCAGGCCGTCGTCGACGGCGGTCACCTCGCCGGAGAAGGTGACGGTGTCGTAGGCGTACCACGGCACACCGAGCCGCAGGCCGATCGACTTGATCACCGCCGTCGGGCCCGCCCAGTCGGTGACGTAGCGCTGCACCAGCCCGGTGTCGGTGAGGATGTTGACGAAGATGTCCTTGGAACCCTTGGCCTGCGCCAGGTCCCGGTCGTGGTGCACGTCCTGAAAGTCCCTGGTGGCCAGGGCCGTCGAGATGATGAAGGTCGGCGTGCCATGCAGCTTGAGTTCGGGCAGGGTGGTGCCCACTTCAACAACGGGTGCGCTCATGCTTCGTCTCCCACCGGCTCCCAGGCGTAGAGGCTCCACTCGGGCCCGGACTCACCGGCCGGGAAGTCGATATAGGTTGCGCGAACGGGCATTCCGATTTTGATCTCGGCATGGTCGACGTTGCGCAACTCGCCGAGCATCCGAACGCCCTCCTCCAGTTCGACCAGGGCGATCACGAACGGCAGCGTGCGACCGGGCACCTTCGGGGCGTGGTGCACCACGTAACTGAACACCGTGCCGCGGCCGCTGGCGACCGCGAAGTCGATCGGCTCGGCCTTGTCCTGCCACACGGCCGGCACCGGTGGGTGCTGCAGGGTGCCATCGGCGAGGCGCTGGATACGCAGCTCGTGCGCCCGGACGCCCTCCCAGAAGAAGGCGGTGTCGCGTGACACCGCCGGACGCATCATCGCGTCGGCGTCGAGGTCCTCAGGCACCGAAGCGGTCGCGCCGGAATCCTCGCGGGGCCTGAATTTCAGTATCCGCCAGGCCATCTCGGCGACGTCCTCGTCACCCACCCGCCAGGTGATGTGCTGGTTGATGAACCAGCCCTCGCCGAGCCCGGTCTGCTTGGGGCCCACCACGTCGCGCATCTCGGAGACGACGGTGACCTGCTCGCCCGGACGCAGATACCGGTGGTAGGTCTGCTCACAGTTGGTGGCCACCACCCCGATGTAGCCGGCCTCGTCGAACAGCTGCATGATCGGGCCCATGGGGTCGTCGGTCGGGCGCTCCCCGCCCAGGCCGAACATCGTCCACACCTGAATCATGGCCGGCGGGGCGACAATTCCGGGATGACCGGCGGCCTTGGCGGCCGCCTCGTCGACGTAGATCGGGTTGCGGTCCCCGAGCGCCTCGACCCAGTTGTTGATCGTCGGCTGGTTCACCGGATCCCGGGCCTCGCGCGGGGCAGCGACGACGGTGGCGGTGATCTCCGCGACCGCTTCCTTGATGTCGGTCATCGAGGCACCCTCGGCACTTTGAGTCCGGCCGCGGCGATCATCTCGCGCATCACTTCGTTCACGCCGCCGCCGAAGGTGATGACGAGGTTGCGCTTGGTCTGGGAGTCCAGCCACTTCAGCAGGTCGGCGGTGTCCGAGTCGGCGGGGTTGCCGTACTTGCCGACGATCTCCTCGGCGAGCCGGCCGATGTATTGAATCTTCTCGGTGCCAAAGACTTTCGTCGACGCGGCGTCGGCCACGTTGATGTCCTCACCGGCGGCGGCCACCTGCCAATTCAGCAGCTCGTTGATCCGCCACATCGCGTGGATTTCACCCAGCGCCCGCTTGACGTCCTGATGATCGATCGGCGTGACGCCGTCGCTGCCCGGCTTGGACGCCCAGGCGTGCACCCGGTCGTAGATGCCGGCGGTGCGGCCCGCCGGGCCCAGCATGACGCGCTCGTTGTTGAGCTGGGTGGTGATCAGCCGCCATCCGCCGTTCTCCTCGCCGACCAGCATGTCGGCGGGCACCCGCACGTCGTTGTAGTACGTGGCGTTGGTGTGGTGGGCGCCGTCGGACAGGATGATCGGCGTCCAGGAATAGCCGGGATCCTTGGTGTCGACGATCAGGATCGAAATCCCCTTGTGCTTCACGGCTTCCGGGTCGGTGCGGCAGGCCAGCCAGATGTAGTCGGCGTCGTGCGCGCCGGTGGTGAAGATCTTCTGCCCGTTGACGATGTACTCGTCGCCCTGGCGAACCGCGGTGGTGCGCAGCGAGGCCAGGTCGGTGCCGGCCTCGGGCTCGGTGTAGCCGATCGCGAAGTGAACCTCGCCGGCCAGGATGGCAGGCAGGAACTTCTTCTTCTGCTCCTCGCTGCCGAACTGCTGCAGCACCGGGCCGACCGTCTGCAGCGTCACCGCGGGCAGCGGCACGTCGGCGCGGTGCGCCTCGTTGACGAAGATCGACTGCTCGATCGGGCCGAAGCCCAAGCCGCCGAACTCCTTTGGCCAGCCGACACCGAGCTTGCCGTCGCGGCCCATCCGGCGGATCACCGCGCGATAAGCCTCGTTGTGCCGGTCCTGCTCCATCGCCTTCATCTCGTCGGAGGAGATCAGGTTGGAAAAGTATTCCCGCAGTTCCGCTTGCAGCTGACGCTGCTCCGGAGTCAGGTCTATGAACATTGCGCTCCCACCAGATCGAGACGATGAGAAGGACCGCCCAGCAGCCGGGACAGGTCCTTGATCGTGGAGTAGTACCGGTGCATGGGATAGGTGATGTCCATTCCCATCCCGCCGTGCAGGTGATGGCAGAGCTGCATCACCGGCGGCGCCTGCGAGGTGATCCAGTACCCGAGAACGTCCAGGTCGTTGTCGGCGTCGCGGCCCTCGGACAGCCGCCAGGCGACCGACTTCGCCACCAAATCGATGGTGCGCGAGGCGATGTAGACCTCGGCGAGCTGGGCGGCCACGGTCTGGAACGTCGAGAGCGGCTTGCCGAACTGCTTGCGGTTGGCCACATAGTCGGCGGTCAGGCGCAGCGCCCCGGCCACCAGCCCGTCGGCATAGGCGCCGATGGCGGCAAGCGCCAACTGGTTGACCCGGGACGCCGTCGCGCCGGCCAACACGTCGGAGTCTTGGACCGCGACGTCGGCGAATGAGACGGTGTACTCCTCGGAGCCGTTGGAGGTGGGGGTCTGGACCACCTCGACGCCGTCGGCCGTCGGCGACACCACGACCACCGCACTGTCGGCGGTCACGATGATCCAATCCGCTTGTCCCGCATAACCGACGCCGACCTTGGTGCCCGACAGGCGGCCGCCCGCGAACGTGGTGGACGGCCGGTCCGGCAGCGCGGTACCCGGCTCGTTGAGCGCGGCGGTCAGCACCCCACCCTTGGCGACTCCGGCCAGAAACCGGTCCTGTTGTTCGTCGGTGGCCAGATCGAGCAGCGGCAGCACGCCGAATCCGAGTGTGGCCAGGGCCGGCGTGATGGCGCCGTGGCGACCGATCTCGGTGAGCACGGTGGCGACCTCGGGCAGACCCACCCCGTCGCCGCCGAGGCGCTCGGGCACCGCGAGGGCCGTCACACCGCCGTTGACCAAAGCGTCCCAGCTCAATTCGCGCTCGAACACCGACGTGACGACATCGGCGACGGCCTGTTGCGTCGCGGTGAGGTCGAAGTCCATCAGGACGTCACCGCGGGCTTGCCGGCGTAGTCGACCTGCCAGTGCTTGATGCCGTTGAGCCAGCCCGACCGCAACCGCTCGGGCTCGCCGATCGGCTTGAGGTCCGGCATGTGATCGGCGACGGCGTTGAAGATCAGGTTGATCGTCATGCGGGCCAGGTTCGCCCCGATGCAGTAGTGGGCGCCGGTGCCACCGAAGCCGACGTGCGGGTTCGGGTCGCGCAGGATGTTGAAGGTGTGCGGGTCTTCGAAGACCTCTTCGTCGAAATTGGCGGACCGGTAGGACATCACCACCCGCTGGCCCTTCTTGATCCGCACACCGGACAGCTCGGTGTCCTCGTTGGCGGTGCGCTGGAACGCCGACACCGGGGTCGCCCACCGGATGATCTCGTCGGCCGTGGTCGACGGACGCTCCTTCTTGAACAGCTCCCACTGATCGGGGTTGTCCGCCATCGCGATCATGCCGTGGGTGATCGAGTTACGCGTGGTCTCGTTGCCCGCCACCGCCAGCATGACCACGAAGAAACCGAACTCGTCGTCGGAGAGCTTCTCGCCGTCGATGTCGGCCTGGATCAGCGTGGTGACGATGTCGTCGGTGGGGTTCTGGTTGCGCTCCGCGGCCATCGCCATCGCGTAGGTGATCAGCTCCATCGATGACTGCGCGGGGTCGACGTGGGCGTACTCGGGGTCGGTGCCACCGGTCATCTCGTTGGACCAGCGGAACAGCTTGTCGCGATCCTCCTGGGGAACGCCGAGCAGACCCGCGATGGCCTGCAGGGGCAGCTCGCACGAGACCTGTTCGACGAAGTCGCCGCTGCCCTCTTTGGCGGCGGTCGCGGCGATGTTCTGGGCGCGCTCGGCCAGTTCGGCTTCCAGCCGCCCGATGGCCCGCGGGGTGAACCCGCGGGAGATGATCTTGCGCAGCCGGGTGTGGTGCGGCGCGTCCATGTTGAGCATGACGCTGCGCTGCAGCTCGACCTGCTCGCGCTTCATCTCCGGCGGCCAGGTCGGGATGGCGCCGTTCATCCAGCTAGAGAAGATGTCGCTGCGCTTCGACACCTCCTTGACGTCGGCGTGCTTGGTCACGAGCCAGTAGCCGTGGTCCTCGAACCCGCCCGCGCCATTCGGGATGTCGACCCAGTGGATCGGCTCGGCCTTGCGAAGCTGGGCGAGTTCCTCGACGGGCAGCCCGGCGAGGTTGACGTCGGGGTCGAGAAAGTCGAAGTCGGCGGGAATGTTGGGGGGTGCCATGTAGAGTGCGCTCCTTTTACAACACTAATTGCAACGTGTTCTAGTGCCAGTAAAACACGCCTCCTGCGCAGATAAAAGGCAGGTCACCATCCTCGCTTGTCAGAGTAATGAAACGTGTTCTAGCCTGACGGAATGGGTAACCCTGTCATCGTTGAAGCCACTCGTAGCCCCATCGGCAAGCGGAACGGCTGGCTGTCCGGCTTGCACGCCACCGAGTTGCTGGGTGCGGTGCAGAAGGCTCTCGTCGAGAAGGCCGGCATCGACGCCGGCGACGTCGAACAGATCGTCGGCGGCTGCGTCACACAGTACGGCGAGCAGTCCAACAACATCACCCGGGTCAGCTGGCTCGTCGCCGGGTTGCCCGAACACGTCGGCGCCATGACCGTGGACTGTCAGTGCGGCAGCGGTCAGCAGGCCAACGGCCTGGTCGCCGGCCTCATCGCGGCGGGCGCCATCGACATCGGCATCGCGTGTGGGATCGAGGCCATGAGCCGCGTCGGGCTCGGCGCGAACGCCGGTCCGGACCGGACCATCCTGCGTCCCTCGTCGTGGGACATCGATCTGCCCGACCAGTTCACCGCCGCCGAGCGGATCGCCAAGCGGCGCGGCATCACCCGTGAAGAGATCGACGAGTTCGGGTTGGCCTCCCAGACGAAGGCCAAGCAGGCCTGGGAGGAAGGCCGCTTCGACCGCGAGATCTCCCCGATCGAGGCCCCGGCACTCGACGAGAACAAGCAACCGACATCCGAGCGCGTCACCATCAGCCGCGACCAGGGCCTGCGCGACACCACGCTGTCAGGTCTCTCCGCGCTGAAGCCGGTGCTCGAGGGCGGAATCCACACGGCAGGAACGTCGTCACAGATCTCCGACGGCGCGGCGGCCGTGCTGTGGATGGACGAGGACAAGGCCAAGGCGCTGGGCCTGCGGCCGCGGGCCCGCATCGTCAGCCAGGCCCTGGTCGGCGCCGAGCCTTACTACCACCTGGACGGGCCGGTGCAGTCGACGGCGAAGGTGCTGGAGAAGGCCGGGATGAAGATGGGCGACATCGACATCACGGAAATCAACGAGGCTTTCGCGTCGGTGGTGCTGTCGTGGGCGCGGGTGCACGACCCGGACATGGCGAAGGTCAACGTCAACGGCGGCGCCATCGCGCTGGGCCACCCGGTCGGCAGCACCGGCAGCCGGTTGATCACCACCGCGCTGCACGAGCTGGAGCGCACCGACCAGACCACCGCGCTGATCACCATGTGCGCCGGTGGTGCCCTGTCGACCGGCACCATCATCGAGCGCATCTAGCGCTCGGTGAGTTTTCCGCACCTGGTGAGCATCCCCGACGACCGCCGCGTCGCCGCGGCGCAGTCCTACATCGACGCGCTGGTCAATCATGACGGTGACGCCGTTCCGTTCGCGCCCGGGTGCACCCGCGTCGAGCAGGGCATCAAAAACGGTTTCTCCGGAAATCATCTGCGGCGCAGCCTCAATCGCGGCCTGCAGTACCGGTTGCTCGCGCAGACGACGCCACCGGATTACCGCGTCGACGGCGACCGGGTGCACGCGTCCTACCAGGTGCTGACCAAGGCGGGCATCGGTGGCCGGCGCCTCGCCGCACACGTCGACGAGACCTTCGTGATTCCGGCCGAAAGCGCAAGCGGCAAAGCCGAAATCCACCACATCAAGGTTCGCTTCCACCCCTTTATCCAAAGTCGTTAAGGACCGTCATGCCGAAACCGAAGCCGCGCGCACTGAACTCGCCGTGGGTCAGCTTCATCATCAAGTGGATGGCCAAGAGCAACGCGTGGATCTACAAGCGCAGCAACGGAAAATACGGCAACACCTTCCAGAAGGCTCCGGTCGCGCTGCTCACCACCACGGGCCGCAAGAGCGGCGAACCCCGGGTGAGCCCGCTGCTCTACCTGCGGGAGGGCGACCGGGTGATACTGGTCGCCTCCAAGGGCGGCAGCGACAAACACCCGCAGTGGTATCTCAACCTCAAGGCCAATCCCAAGGTCTCCGTGCAGATCAAGGACGAGGTGCTGCAGCTGCAGGCCCGTGACGCCACCGAGGCGGAACGCGCCGAGTACTGGCCCAAGCTGGACGCCATGTATCCGTCGTTCGACGACTACCGGGCATGGACCGATCGGGTCATCCCGATCGTCATCTGCGACCCCTGACGTTTCCCGTGCGTCCCGGTGGGGAATCATCCCGGGCAACATGTCCGACCGCCGCTGGATCCGCAACTCGCGCCCGATTGCGCTGCTGCTCAAGTATTTTGCGCGCGCCCACATCTGGGTGTACCGACGCACCGACGGCAAGATCGGCGCGAAGCTGTTGCGGTTTCCGGCGGCGCTGCTGACCACGACCGGACGCAGGTCCGACCAGCCGCGGACCACCGCGACGCTCTACCTGCTCGACGGCGACCGGGTGATCCTGCCCGCGACCTTCGGCGGGCGCGACGAAGACCCCTTGTGGTACCTCAACCTCAAGGAGAATCCCGACGTGCGGGTCCAGATCCGCGCCCAGCGCCTGGACCTGGTCGCCCGCGACGCCACGGACGCTGAGCGGGAACGGTATTGGCCACGCCTGACGCGGATGTACCCGCCCTACCGCAAGTACCGCGAGGCCGCCGACCGGGTCATCCCGCTCGTGGTGTGCGAACCCCGCTAGGCGCCGTAGACGGGGACGGGACGGCGCGCCTTGGCGAGCAGGTCGGCCACGACGCGGCCCAGCTCCGCGGGATCCCACCGCGCGCCTTTGTCGATCTCCGGTCCGTGGGCCCAGCCCTCCGCGACGCGGATCTTGCCGCCCTCGACCTCGAAGACCTTGCCGCTGACGTCGCGGGCTTCGGCGCTGCCCAACCAGACCACCAGCGGTGCGATGTTTTCCGGCGCCATCGCATCGAAATCCTGGTCCTGCGTTGCCATCATCTCGGCGAACACGGACTCGGTCATCCGGGTGCGCGCCGAGGGCGCGATGGCGTTGACGGTGACGCCGTAACGTCCCATCTCGGCGGCGCCGACCAACGTCAACGCCGCGATGCCCGCCTTGGCGGCGCTGTAGTTGGCCTGCCCGACGCTGCCCTGCAGGCCGGCACCCGAACTGGTGTTGATGATCCGGGCGTCAACGGTTTTGCCCTCTTTGGACAGCCCACGCCAGTACGCCCCGGCGTGCCGCATCGTGGCGAAGTGCCCCTTGAGATGCACGGCGATGACGGCGTCGAACTCCTCTTCGCTGGTGTTGGCCAGCATCCGGTCGCGAACGATGCCGGCGTTGTTCACCAAAACGTCCAGACCACCGAAGGTTTCGACCGCGGTCTGGATCAGGCCGGCCGCCTGGTCCCAATCGGCGATGTTGGATCCGTCGGCGACGGCTTCACCGCCGGCCGCGGTGATCTCGTCCACAACACTCTGGGCGGCGCTGCCGCCACTGGCCGGCGAACCGTCCAGGCCCACCCCGATGTCGTTGACCACCACACGCGCGCCTTCCTCGGCGAACGCCAGCGCGATCAAGTAAAGGAGAGACGGAAATATGGGAGTGGTT
This sequence comes from Mycobacterium sp. 1245801.1, assembly GCF_001673055.1. NCBI lineage: Bacteria > Bacillati > Actinomycetota > Actinomycetes > Mycobacteriales > Mycobacteriaceae > Mycobacterium > Mycobacterium sp. 1245801.1. Next base: position 131 of record NZ_LZKY01000081.1, on the reverse strand, counting down.
GACGGCCGCGTCGTCATCGTCACTGGAGCGGGCGGCGGCATCGGTCGCGCGCATGCGCTGGCGTTCGCCGAGGAAGGCGCGCGTGTGGTGGTCAACGACATCGGGGTGGGCCTGGACGGTTCGCCGGCCAG
>NZ_LZKY01000080.1:0-14787 GCF_001673055.1 Mycobacterium sp. 1245801.1 | reverse complement strand
CGCCACCGCCCTGGTGCGCGGCGACGATCACCAACGCCAGCTGGTGTGGATCGGCATACCGAACCAGCAATCCGTCGTCTTTCATCCGCGCAATCGCCTGTTCCAGCAAGTCAATCCACTGCCGGTACCCGGCCGCCAACGCCTCGCGCGTGGCGTCGTCCGACTTCGCCAACTGGGCGGTGAGCGCGTGATAGGTGGGGGTGCCGAAATAGCCGATGCGCCGCAGGTAGCGCATGTTCAGGTCGATCCACCGCTCGAAGTCGTCAAACGAACCCAGGCCGCGAAGTGTGGGCTGGCGGTGAAAGTCCAAGACGACGCCGATCTGGCGCCTGATCACCGCGCGGATGAGCGTCGCCTTATCGGCGAAATAGTGGGCGAGCTGTGAGCCGCTGACGGAAGCCGCCCGGCGAACGCCGTCCATGTTGAACGCGGACAGGCCCTTTGTGACGATCAGCTCGGCGGCGGCCTGCACGATCCGGTCGCGGGTGGCACGCCCCTTGGCGGTCAACCGTTGTTCACCATGAACATCGGGATGGGCCATCGCGTCAGGCTAACCTGGTAGCGCCCCCATTTATGGGATCTCCAGCCCATACATCGGCTCAGGCGCGGCCTTGCCTGGCGAGGAAGTTCCGGATCAGGTGCGCGACGTCGTCGCACGCCGACTCCAGCAGAAAGTGTCCGCCGTCGAGCAGATGGATCTCGGCGTCGGGCAGGTCGTCGGCGAACGCCTCGGCGCCGGCCGGGCCGAAGATCTCGTCGCCGCGGCCCCAGACGGCCAGCAGCGGCACCCGGGTGGCCCGGAAGTAGTCGTGCAGGCGCGGATAAAGGGGCGCATTGGTGGCGTAGTCGCGAAACAGCTTGAGCTGCACCAGGTCATTGCCCGGACGGGAGATCAGGGCGTAATCGTGCTGCCAGGATTCGGGATCGATCAGCGTCTCGTCGGCCACGCCGGTCACGTACTGCCAACGGGTGGCCCCCAGGGTAAGGAACTGGCGCACCGCCGCCTCGGTATCCGCCGTTTGCTCCTGTTGGTATGCCTGCACGACCTTCCAGAAGCTCTCGACGAATCCCGCGTCATAGCCATTGCCGTTCTGGCTGATGATCGCGGTGATCGCGGCCGGGTCGCGCAACGCGAGTCGCCAGCCGATCGGCGCGCCGTAGTCCTGGACGTACATGGCGTACCGGTCGACGCCCAGGGTCCGCAGCAGGTTTGCGGTCAGACCGGTCAGCGCGTCGAAGGTGTAGTCGAAGTCGTCGACCGGTGGCGCGTCGGACAGCCCGAAGCCCAAGTGATCCGGCGCGATGACATGGTAAGCGTCGGCCAGGGCCGGGATCAGGTGACGGAACATGTACGAGCTGGTGGGAAAGCCGTGCAGGAGGAGCACCGTGGGACCGGCCGGGTCTCCTGCCTCGCGGTAGAAGAGTCGATGGCCGTCGACCGTGGCGTAGCGATGGTGAACAGCAGGCATGACGTTCCTCCTGACTCAGCGCATTTCACCGTGGTACGCCGCGGCGGCGTCCGACGGAAAATCCGCGAACCCATCTCAAGTTTCTGGGTTATCCGACCCATTATGCACCGCCGCCGAGGTGAGCGACAGCCCCGCGGAGCCGATGTATTGCCGTGCGGACGGGCCTGCCATATTCTGGGCCAATCATCCCAGTTGGGCTCGCTACGGATACGAGCTGGTTCGAGGTGACATGGTCGACAGGCTTGTTTCGGTGAACGTGGGCATGCCCAAGAACGTCGAATGGCGCGACAAAACCGTCTACACGGGGATATGGAAGGCCCCGGTCGAGGGACCGGTCATGGTGCGCCGCCGCAACGTCGACGGTGACGGTCAGGGCGACCTCGCCGGTCACGGTGGTGAACAACGCGCGGTGATGGTGTACCAGAGCGAGTCCTACGACTTCTGGAAGAGCTACCTGAAGCGCGACGACTTGCGAGCCGGGCACTTCGGGGAAAACTTCACCGTCACCGGGCTCGCCGACGACGACGTCTGCATCGGCGACCGCTATCGCATCGGTGACGCCGAGTTCGAGGTGACCCAGCCGCGCGTCACCTGCTTTCGGGTCGGTCTTCGCCTCGACGAGCCCGACATGCCCAATCTGCTGGTGGCCCAGCATCGCCCGGGCTTTTACTTCCGCGTGATCGCCGAGGGCCACGTGCGAGCCGGTGACGACATCGTGCGGACGCGCCGCGGCCGCCACGAACTCAGCGTCGCCGCTGTGGACGCGCTGCTTTATCTACCCGACCGCAACGTCGAGACGCTGCGCAAGGCCGTCGACATTCCGGCGCTGAGCCCGGGTTGGCAGCAGTCGTTTCACGAGCTGTTGGCCGCGCACGATGGTGCCACTTCCGCGGTGGCGCCGCCCATCGGAGTCGAACCGGGGTGGAAGGGCTTTCGTAGCTTGCGGGTCACCGAAACATGCTGGGAGAGTCCAGAAGTGCTCTCGATCCGGCTCGAGGCCGACGACCAGGCTCCGCTGCCACCGGCGCTGCCCGGGCAGTACTTGACGATCAAGATCGCCGGCGCCGGCGAGCCCGCGCCGCTGCGCAGCTATTCCCTATCGGACGACTCCTCCGCCGGCTATTACCGCATCAGCGTCAAGCGCGAGGACCACGGCGTGGTGAGCCGGTGGTTGCACACCCACATCAAGCCGGGGTCGGTAATCGCGGCGGCCGCTCCGCGTGGCGACTTCTGCTTGACCGAGGACGAGGGCCCGGTCGTCCTGTTCTCCGCCGGAATAGGCGCGACGCCGGTGCTGGCGATGCTGCACGCCCTGTCCGCGGCCGGAAGCCGGCGCGACATCTGGTGGTTGCACACCACCCGCAACCGCGAAACGCAGGTGTTCGCAGCCGAAGTCGAGACGCTGATCGGGTCGTTACCGCACGCCCGGCAGCGGGTCTTCCTTACCGAAACGCAGGGCCGGCTGCGCCGGGAGTCGATCGCGGGACTGGGCCTGCCGACCGACGCCACCGTTTACCTTTGCGGTCCAACCCAATTCATGACGGATATGCGCGACGCCTTGACAGGAATGGGATTCGACCCGTCCCGGATCCACACCGAGCTGTTCGGCGCGCTGCCCGCGATCAATCCGGGGGTGGTCGATGCGGGCGAGCGCAAGCCGCCCCACTTGCCCGCCGGCCCACTGGGTGTCGGACCGGCGATCACCTTCACGCGCAGCGGATTAACGGTCAACTGGTCACCCGCGTACCGCAGCATCCTCGATCTCGCCGAAGCATGCGACGTGCCAACCCGCTTCTCCTGCCGCAGCGGCGTGTGTCACGTGTGCGTCACCGGAATCGTCTCCGGCGCAACCACTTACGTTCAGAGGCCGCTGGATCCGCCGGGTTACGGGTCGGTACTGATCTGCTCGGCGGCGCCGGAAACCGACGTGGTGCTCGATCTGTAGTGCTCAGGCGACGATTGCTTGCTGCCCTCCGGTCGCATGCAAGACTGCGCCGTTGACGTAGCTGGCCTCCGGCGAGGCGAGAAAGACTACGGCACTGGCGATTTCGCTCGCGTCGGCCACCCGCTTCAGCGCGGTGATGGCCGCGATGGTCTCGAGGGCGCCCGGAAGCGCCGCGGCCCCAGGCGTTTCCGTCGGCCCTGCGGCCACCGCGTTCACCCGCACGCCCGACTCGCCGAATTCATCGGCCCATACGCGGGTCAGCTGCTCCAAGCCGGCTTTGGTGGCTCCGTAGATCCCCGCCCCGCGCGTTGCGAACGACGCTGCGAGGGTGCTCACGTTCACCACCGCACCGTGGCCCCGGGCGGCCATGGCCGGCACCAACTTCTGCACCAGGATGTAGGGGGCGTGCAGGTTGACGTTCACGTGTTCGTCGAAGGTCGCGTCGTCGGTGTCGGCGGTCGGCCCGAATTCATAGATACCGGCGTTGTTGACCAGGATGTCCACCGGCCCGGCCTCGGTGGCCAATCGCCGCACCTCGTCGGCGACGTTGAGATCCGCCGCGACGAAACGAGCTATACCACCGGTATTTGCGATGTCGCGGACGGTTTTTGCGCCGCGTTCGGCGTTGCGGCCCTGCACCACGACCTCGGCGCCGCGACGTGCAAGCTGCAGTGCGATTTCCCGGCCGATACCCGATGTAGCACCGGTCACCAACGCGGTCGATCCGGCCAATGATGTTGCCATCGAAATCCTGCCTCCAGGAGAGAAGTTCAATTGCTCTCCCGGTAAGCAGCGGTTGGTCGGCGTTTATTCCTAGGGGTTCAGCGGGACGGACGCCTCGGCGGTGTAGCACAGGAAGGTCAGCGTCTCCTGCAGGTACAGGTGCACGGTGTCCGCGTCGTGGCTGGTGTATCCGATCGACACGTCGGTGCCGAGCTGCAGGTCGAAGTCGCCGCCGCGGGTGGTCAGCACGAACGCGCCGTCGATGGCCGGTGCCCAGATGATGTCTCCGGGAACCAGTCGGTCGATGTGTTCGAGGATCGGATATCCGTGTTCGGTGGTCTCGCTGACCCGGGTGTAGACGTCGGCGGACAGCAGCACCGAGTACGGGCCGTCCACACCGGCCAGCCGGAGTTCGGAGATCGCCTGGGTGATGACGTCGGGGATCTCGCGCGGATCGGCCGGCAGGGTCAGCGATTTGTTCGAGCTGGCCGAGCGGATGCCCTCGATCGACGCCGCGGCGTAGCCCTCGAAGATGGCCCGGTCTTCCACGAACGCCAGCTTCTTGGCGGCCTCCTTGACCGGATCCCAGTCGGAGTCGTTGGCGCCGCGCTCGACGTTGTCGATCTCGTAACGAGACAGGGTGAACGGAACCCGCAGGCGGACAAGGGGTTTGCTCTCCCGCAGATGAGCCTCCACACCCTCGGTGGGCGACGCCACGTTGGCGAGCCGACCGGTGCTGACGGCGGCGGCGACTGGTCCGCCCGGCTCGCTGACGTCGACGACCCGGCGCCCGGCGATGTGTCGCTTGAAGGTGCGGGTCGCCTCCGTTTCGATCTCGTGCCAGGCGGCGTCGGTGACCGGTGCCAGGTCGCGGTAGAGGTTGTTCATAAGGAGGTTCCTTTCAGGCTGCCGATCGAAAGTGAGCCGTTCTGTGCAACAGGCGTTTCCGCCACCGGCGCTGCGGGCAGCGGCGGTGGATCATCGAGAAAGTCCAGGGTGGGGGAGAAGAACAATCCGCCGGTTACGGCGGTGGAGAAGTCGAGGATGCGGTCGGTGTTGCCCGGGGGATCGCCGAGGAACATGTTGCGCAACATTCGTTCGGTGACTTGGGGTGTCCGCGAATAGCCGATGAAGTAGGTGCCGTATTCGCTCTTGCCGAGTTCGCCGAACGGCATGTTGTGCCGCACGATTTTCAGTTCCGTGCCGTCGTCGTCGGTGATCACGTTGAGCGCGATGTGGGAGTTGGCCGGCTTCACATCGTCGTCGAGTTCGATGTCGTCCAGCTTGGTCCGGCCGATCACCCGCTCCTGCTCGGTGACCGAGATCGAATGCCACGACGACATGTCGTGCACGTACTTCTGCACGTGCACATAGCACGAGCCGGCGAAGTCGGGGTCCTCGTCGCCGATCGCGGTGGCACTTTCGGCCAGCGCGCCGTCCGGGTTCTCGGTGCCGTCAACGAATCCGAGCAAGTCGCGGTTGTCGAAGTAGCGGAAGCCATGCACCTCGTCGACCACGGTGACCGCGCCGGCCATCGATTTGAGGATCCGGTCGGCCAGCTCGAAGCAGACGTCCAAGCTCTCGGCCCTGATATGGAACAACAGGTCCCCGGGGGTGGCGGGGGCGGTGTGCCGCGGTCCATTCAGCTCGGTGAACCGGTGCAGTTCGGCGGGCCGCGGTCCGGAGAACAGGCGGTCCCACGCGTCGGAGCCGATCGAGGCGATCGCCGACAACCGCTTCTGCGGTTCGCGGAAGCCGATCGCGCGCACCAGTCCCGGAATCTCGGGCAGCGCGTCGTGCACCGTCGCCTCTCCGCCGTCGTCGATGGTGACCACCAGGAAGATCGCCGCGGGCGTCAACGGCGCGAGGATCGGTTGCGGCTGGACGGGGGGCACTCTGAGGACCCTAGCGTGGCGACGGTGAGCGCCGAAAGCGGAGCGAGCAAGGAGCGCGCAATCGGACCTAGCGTGGCGACGGTGAGCGCCGAAAGCGGCGCGAGCAAGGAGCGCGCAATCGGACCTAGCGTGAAGTCCGTGACCGCGGACAGCCATGATGATCAACATGTCGGCCAGCGCCGCAGGCCTCTGCGATTTCATCGACGCTTCCCCCTCGCCATTTCATGCCTGCGCCACGGTCGGCGCGCGGCTGACCGCCGCCGGGTTCACCGAACTGAACGAGACTCAACGGTGGCCGGAAGAACCGGGCCGCTACTTCGTGGTCCGGGCCGGCTCGCTGGTCGCGTGGAATTCCGACGGCGCCGACGGCCCCTTCCGGATCGTCGGCGCACACACCGACAGCCCGAACCTGCGGGTCAAACAACATCCCGACCGGATGGTCGCCGGTTGGCGGGTGCTCGCCTTGGAGCCCTACGGCGGCGCGTGGCTCAACTCCTGGCTGGACCGCGACCTGGGCATCAGCGGGCGGTTGTCAGTTCATGACGGCAGCGGGATCGAGCACCGGCTGGTCCGGATCGACGACCCGATCCTGCGGGTGCCGCAGCTGGCCATTCACCTGGCCGAGGACCGCAAATCGCTGACACTGGACCCGCAGCGCCACGTCAACGCCGTCTGGGGTGTCGGCGCAGAAGCGACGTCCTTCCTCGACTTCGTCGCGGAACGCGCCGGGGTCGCGGCGACCGACGTGCTGGCCGCCGACCTGATGACCCACGACCTGACCCCCGCAACGGTGATCGGCGCCAACGCCGACCTGCTGAGCGCTCCCCGGCTGGACAACCAGGCCAGTTGCTATGCGGGCATGGAGGCTATGTTGGCCGCCACGCCCCGGGCGTTCGTACCCGTGCTGGTGCTCTTCGACCACGAGGAGGTCGGTTCGTCCTCCGACCACGGTGCCCAGTCCGACCTGTTGGGCACCATCCTGGAGCGCATCGTGCTCACGGCCGGCGGTACCCGAGAGGACTTCCTGCGCCGTCTGCCCGACTCACTGCTGGCCTCGGCGGACATGGCGCACGCCACCCATCCGAACTATCCGGATCGGCACGAGCCCGGCCACCTGATAGAGGTCAACGCCGGGCCGGTGCTGAAGGTGCACCCCAACCTGCGTTATGCCACCGACGGACGCACGGCCGCGGCCTTCGCGCTGGCCTGCCGGCAGGCCGGGGTCAACCTGCAGCGCTACGAGCACCGCGCCGACCTGCCCTGCGGGTCGACGATAGGGCCGCTCGCTGCCGCCCGGACCGGCATCCCGACCGTCGACGTGGGCGCCGCGCAGCTGGCGATGCACTCGGCGCGCGAGTTGATGGGCGCGCACGACGTGGCCTCGTACTCGGCCGCGATGCAGGCCTTCTTTTCGCCCGAGTCGTTCTGAGGTTCGACAGGGCTACACGAACGCCAGAGTGAGCGCGAAGGTTGCGGCGTTGAGGGCGAGCAGGAACCCGGCGAACGCGGACTGACCGGAAATATCGTTGGCGAGTACGTGGGTGTACATCGCGCAAATGAAGAAGATAGTCAGCCCGGCTGCCGCGGCGACGCCGATTGCCGGAATCCACAGGCCGACGATAAGCCCAAGGGCGCCTAAGGTTTTCAGGGTGCCGATGGGGAACCGCAGCCAGGACAGCGGCACCCCAGCCCGGCGCATGGGCCCCATAATGGGCGCGAAGTAGAGCAGTGCGCTCACGCCCGAGAAGCCGTCGAAGGCTATGGCAATTGCCGTCACGATGAGGTATGCGGTGCGCATGTTGGGGTCTTCCGTGGTTGGTCGAATGAGAGCAGAGTCGTCTGTGTCACCCCGTCGGGGCAGCCCTGACGCACCAGGCCAGAGCGCTTCGGAAAGCGACCACCGACCGGCTCTTCGATCGGGTATCGCCGCATTAGGGGTCCATCGCTTCTCCTATTGCGTATTCCGTTGCGGTGGCCTGCAATCGGCTGATCCAGTCCGGGTGGAGTAGCCGGCCGCTACCAGCAACTCGTATCCAAGGACGGATCGGCGGGGCGCAAAGTTACACGCGCGCGTAACTTTTCGCCGCCGCGCCTCGTCGTCACTTCGTGAGGCGGCAATCCTGACGCCACGACGAGGAGGATCGATGACAGCGGAGAGCTGGTACGGCCCGCGCTGGCCGCGGGTGACCGCCCGTGCCACCAGTGCAACGTTGGCAATCCTGGCGGTGGCTCAAGCCGCATTCGCCGGCAGTTTCCTGGGTGGGCAGTACGACGCACTGGGGCTGCACTCCGCGGGTGCGAAAGTGACCACGGTGCTTTCCGTCGTTCAGGTGGTGGTGCTGGTGATCGTGAGCAGGACGGGCGGGCCGCGCTGGCCGATAGCGGTCGCGACGCTGGTGACCATCCTCCTCATCGCCGAGTTCGCCTCGGGGGAATTGCGGCTGACAGCGTTACACGTTCCGCTCGGGGTGCTGTTGATCGTGGGGATCGTTCAGCTGACCGCATCGGTGTGGCGGTGGCCGCTGGCCGCACGCTCTCGTCCAGCACACCAGGATGTGATTCGGTGAACCGGCGTAGCGCGCTGCGGGTGGGCGCTGCCGCGGCTGGAATCGGCTTGGTCGGTGCCGGCTGGCCAATGGCGGGCGCACTGCTGGGATCGGCAGAATCGGGACGGCTCGTGCGCAGTCAGACCAAACTGCCCGACCGCTATCAAGTCCCGTTGCCGATCCCGGAGCAATCGGCACCGGTCAGCAGCGATGCCGGCACCGACTACTACGAGATCACCCAGCAGATCTCGCACTTGCGCATACTGCCCGAGTTGACCACTGCGGCATGGACATACAACACGACTTTTCCCGGCCCCACCATCGTTTCCCGGTCCGGCCGCCGAGCCGTGGTGCGGCATCGCAACGCTCTGCCGGTGCCGGTCGTGGTGCATCTGCATGGCGGGCACACCCCGCAAGACCACGATGGATACCCCATCGACTTCATCCTGCCCCAAGGCGATCAATCCAGTGCGGATGGCATGACGCGCAATAGCGTTGTCGGACAGCGTGAATACGTTTATCCGATGAACCAGCGGGCCGCTACCTTGTGGTACCACGATCACCGCATGGGGTATACGGGCGCCGCTGTGTGGCACGGCCTGGCCGGTTTTCACGTGATCCATGACGATGAGGAAGACGCATTGCCGCTGCCTCGCGCCGAGCGCGACATTCCGTTGATGATCACCGATCGTGCCTTCGCCGCCGATGGCTCCTTTCGGTACCCCGCCGCGGACGGCGGCGGAGTAACCGGCGACTACATGAATGGCGTCCTCGGTGACGTCATCCTCGTCAACGGCGCGCCGTGGCCGGTGTTGGAGACCGACCCTGCCCGCTATCGCTTGCGGCTACTGAACGCATCCAACGCCCGTCGCTACCGACTCCAGTTAGACCCACAGCCGCCCGGCGGGTCGGCGCTGGTGCAGATCGGCAGTGACGGCGGATTGCTCGCGCGACCGGTCGGCCACGATTTCATCGACATCGCTCCGGCCGAACGCTTTGATGTTGTGGTCGATTTCAGCCGGTACCGGCGCGGCACAAGCGTGCGCCTGGTCAACCTGCTGGGTACCGAAAACGCCGGTGAGGTCATGCGATTCGACATCGTCGGCGCCGACCGCTCCGATGAGTCGGCCATCCCCGAACTGCTCAGCAGTAGCGCAGCGGGTCTTAACCGACACGATGCCGTGGCCACCCGCACGTTCCTCTTCCGCCTCGGAAGAGGGGGCGCGTGGACGATCAACGACCTGTCGTATCAACCGGGCCGGGCGCTGGCGCGTCCCAAGCTCGGTACCGCAGAGATCTGGCGGTTCATCACCGAATTCCACCATCCCGTCCACGTGCACCTCAACCCGTTCCAAGTGATCTCACGCAACAATCGCGCACCGGGACGGTTCGACATGGGCTGGAAGGACACCGTCGACGTCCGGCCGGCCGAGGCGGTCGAAGTTCTCATCCGATTCACCGACTACACCGGTTCCTACCTTCTGCATTGCCACAATCTCGAGCACGAAGACATGGCCATGATGGCCGACTTCGTGACGGTGGATTAGCCGCGCGTTCCTTCCGCCCGGGCCCCATCACGCCTAGGGTCTGGCGTTATGGCGCTCAACGTGGAGATGCTGACCTTTGACTGTGACAACCCGGCGAAGCTGGCCGCCTGGTGGGCCGCCCAGTTCGGCGGCTCGACGCACGATGTGCTCGCCGGCGAGTTCACCGCGGTGGCCTTTCCGGAAGGACTGCGGCTCGGATTCCAGAAGGTGCCCGACCCGACGCCCGGAAAGAACCGCGTGCACCTCGATTTGAGCGCGGCCGACGTCGACGCCGAGGTGTCCCGACTGACGGCGGCCGGAGCGACCGAGGTCGGCCGGCACCAATTCGGCGACACCTTCCGGTGGGTGGTGCTGGCCGACCCCGAGGGCAACGTGTTCTGCGTCGTGCGTCAGTAGCGCTCGCTCAGCGCTGACCCAGGAAAGCCGGCTCGTAGCGGATCACGTTCTCCACCACGATCCCGTCGCGGGTGCGGACCCGGTCGATGCCCCGGATCTGAAACGGTCCGTCCGGGCCGGTGCCATGACCGACGTAGTGCAAGAACACGAGTTCCTCACCTTCGGTGGCAGCAGGGACGGTAGCGCTGTCGATCACCTCGAGTCGCAAATCGGGTGCAGCCTCCAGCAATTCGGCGATTTTCGCCGTATACGCCTCGATTCCCCGGACCGGCTCCGCATCGCCGGGCCAGTAGCCGACGATGTCCTCGGCGAGGATGTCGAAGCCGCGCGACATGGTGGGTGCGGCCCAGTATGCAGCGAAGACCTCGGCGCTGAACTTCGGCGCGGATTGGACGTCCGTCATGGTTCCTCCTTGGATCGGGCGCTCCGATCGAGCGCGTGCAGCAAGCGTGTCGCCGCGCAGTGCGGCATCGCAATTACCTGAGAGGTCATCGCCGTGAGCGCACAGACGTGGTTACCGTGGCCTGGTGAGTCAAGCGGCGGTCGGTGCCTTGTTGCGCGAATGGCGGACGCGACGGCGCGTGAGTCAGCTCGATCTCTCGCTGAGCGTCGGCGTCTCGGCGCGGCACCTGAGTTTCATCGAGACGGGACGCTCGCGCCCCAGTCCGGAAATGGTGCTCACCCTCGCCGACGGACTCGATATACCACTGCGGGAACGCAACACGCTGCTGCTCGCCGCAGGTTTCGCGCCGCGTTACCAATCGCGCCCGCTCGAGGACCCCGCCCTTTCCCCGGCTCGCGAAGCGGTGCAACGCCTGCTCGATGCGCACGACCCCTACCCGGGCATCCTCATCGACCGCTGCTGGAACATCGTGGGGACCAACGCCGCAGCCTCCGCGCTGACCGCCGGCCTACCCGAGGAGCTGCTGGGGCCGCCGGCCAACGTCTACCGGTTGTGCTTGCACCCCGACGGCCTGGCCGGACGAACCCTGAATTTCCCGGACTGGGCCGGCTACCTGCTGAACCAACTGCGGCGCACCGTCGCGCTCACCGGCGACCTGGGATTGGCGGCGCTCGACAAGGAGGTGCGCGACTACCCGGGTGTGACTGCCGCGGCCGAAGCGCGGCGCACGCCGGAGAGCGCGTCGCTGCTCATTCCGTTCATCCTCGACGTCGGCGGGGGCCGACGGTTGTCCATGTTCACCACGCTGACGACGTTCGGGACGCCGCTGGAGGTCACCCTCGCCGAACTGGCCGTCGAATTGTTCTACCCCGCGGACACCGAAACCGCAGACCTGCTCCGCGGCGTCTAGGTCCCGCTATGCCTGCTGGGGCGGCGAGAGCGCCTGCACGCCGCCCAGCCCTAGACTGTCTGGCGTGACTGTCCCCGGGACCAGCGCGCCCACCCAGGCCATCGACACCGTCGAGCACGCCGCCACCACTCCCGACGAGCCGCAACCGTTCGCCGAGCTGGGCCTCAAAGACGACGAGTACCAGCGCATCCGCGAGATCCTGGGCCGTCGCCCCACCGACACCGAGCTGGCGATGTACTCGGTGATGTGGAGCGAGCACTGCTCCTACAAGTCATCCAAGGTGCACCTGCGCTACTTCGGCGAGACCACCACCGACGAGATGCGCACCGGCATGCTGGCCGGGATCGGCGAGAACGCCGGCGTCGTCGACATCGGCGACGGCTGGGCCGTCACCTTCAAGGTCGAATCGCACAACCACCCGTCCTACGTCGAGCCCTACCAGGGTGCGGCCACCGGCGTCGGCGGCATCGTCCGCGACATCATGGCGATGGGCGCGCGACCGGTCGCGGTGATGGACCAGCTTCGGTTCGGCGCGGCCGACGCGCCGGACACCCGCCGCGTGCTCGACGGCGTGGTGCGGGGCATCGGCGGCTACGGCAACTCGTTGGGCCTGCCCAACATCGGCGGCGAAACCGTCTTCGACGCGTGCTATGCCGGCAACCCCTTGGTGAACGCCATGTGCGTCGGCGTCTTGCGCCAAGAGGACCTGCATCTGGCCTTCGCCTCGGGCGCCGGGAACAAGATCATCCTGTTCGGGGCCCGCACCGGGCTGGACGGCATCGGCGGGGTGTCGGTGCTGGCGTCGGACACCTTCGACGCGGAGAACTCGCGCAAGAAGCTGCCCTCGGTTCAGGTGGGCGACCCGTTCATGGAGAAGGTGCTCATCGAGTGCTGCGTCGAGCTGTACGCCGGTCATCTGGTGGTCGGCATCCAGGACCTGGGTGGCGCTGGATTATCATGCGCCACTTCGGAATTGGCCTCTGCCGGCGACGGTGGCATGGCGATCCAGCTGGAGACTGTGCCGCTGCGCACCACCGGTATGACGCCCGCGGAGATCCTGTGCAGCGAGTCCCAGGAGCGGATGTGCGCGGTGGTCACTCCGGACAACGTCGACGCCTTTCTGGCGGTGTGCCGCAAGTGGGACGTGCTGGCCACCGTGATCGGCGAGGTCACCGACGGCGACCGGTTGCGGATCACCTGGCACGGCCAGACCGTGGTCGACGTCCCGCCGCGCACCGTCGCCCACGAAGGCCCGGTCTACCAGCGACCGGTCGCCCGCCCCGACACGCAGGATGCCCTGAACGCGGACAGGTCGACCCGCCTGCCACGACCGTCCAGCGGTGACGAACTGCGCGCCACTTTGCTTGCGCTGCTGGGCAGCCCGCACCTGTGCAGCCGCGCCTTCATCACCGAGCAGTACGACCGATACGTGCGGGGCAACACGGTGCTGGCCGAGCACGCCGACGGCGGCGTGCTGCGCGTCGACGAGTCCACCGGCCGCGGCATCGCCTTGTCGACCGACGCCTCCGGCCGCTACACGAAGCTGGATCCCTACGCCGGAGCCCAGCTCGCGCTGGCCGAGGCCTACCGCAACGTCGCGGTCACCGGAGCGGCCCCCGTCGCGGTGACCAACTGCCTGAACTTCGGTTCACCCGAGGACCCCGGTGTGATGTGGCAGTTCTCGCAGGCCGTCAGGGGACTCGCCGATGGCTGTGTGGCACTGGGGATTCCGGTCACCGGCGGCAACGTCAGCTTCTACAACCAGACGGGCTCGGCGGCGATCCTGCCCACCCCGGTGGTCGGGGTGCTCGGCGTCATCGACGACGTCGCCCGGCGCATCCCCACCGGCCTGGGCACCGAGCCCGGGGAAACCCTCATGCTGCTCGGCGAGACCCGCGACGAGTTCGACGGCTCGATCTGGGCCCAGGTGACCGCCGACCACCTGGGCGGTCTGCCGCCCCAGGTGGACCTGGCCCGCGAGAAGCTGCTGGGTGAGGTGCTGCGCTCGGCATCGCGCGACGGCCTGGTGTCCGCGGCGCACGACCTGTCCGAAGGCGGCCTCGCGCAGGCCGTCGTCGAAGCGGCCCTGGCCGGTGAAACCGGTTGCCGCATCGTGCTTCCCGATGGCACCGATCCGTTCGTGACGTTGTTCTCCGAGTCGGCCGGCCGCGTGCTGGTGGCGGTGCCGCGCACCGAGGAGAGCCGGTTCCGGTCGATGTGCGAGGCGCGGGGGCTGCCGGCGGTGCGCATCGGCGTCGTCGACCAGGCCTCCGACGCGGTGGAGGTGCAGGGCCTGTTCACGATCACCCTGGCCGAATTGCGCGAGACCTCCGAGGCGGTGTTGCCGCGGCTCTTCGGTTGAGTGCTCGCGGGCGAATCTTGATGTCCGACATGGCCTTTCGTCGGATCCGCGCCCTGTCGCTGGCCGCCGCCCTGGTCGGCTGGAGTTTCGTCAGCCCTAGGCTGCCGGCCAACTGGCGGACAGCGCTGCAGGCCGCGGTGGGTGGGCTGCTCGTGTTGGTCACGCGCGCTCCGCTGGGCCTGCGGCCGCCCCGGCTGTGGGCCGGCCTGTGCCTGGGCTCCCTGTTCGCCTGCTCGGCGGCGGCCACCGTGGCCGCGACGACTCAGCTGGCGCCGGTGCGCCAGCGTGGGTGCGGCCAGGCTGCCGGAACGATCGGCCAGCCAACCGAACAGCCAGCCCGCGATCCCGGTCACCAGCACGGTGCCGGCCACCGGCTCACCCGTCGCCCGCGCGTCGGCGATGTGCGACAGACCAAAGGCGCTGGCCTGCAACAGTCGCCCACCGCGTGCGCCGAAAGCGACGGCGCCGGCGGTGGCCAGCGCACCGCGAAAGGCGGACTCCTCCGACCACACCGTGCCCACGGGTATCCGCAGCAACAGCCACTCCGGCGACGCCGCCGGCGGCTCGCGGCCGGCCATCGATCGTCGCACC
>NZ_LZKY01000079.1:0-21003 GCF_001673055.1 Mycobacterium sp. 1245801.1 | reverse complement strand
GCCGGTGGGCGTGCTGGTCGGCTCCTGGCACACCATCGAGGGGCTCGTGTACACCATGCCGCACGGGGCCCGCGACCTGATCCGCGCCTTCTGGCCGGGCGCGTTGAGCCTGGTGGTCACCCAGGCGCCGTCGCTGCAGTGGGACCTCGGCGACGCGCGCGGCACCGTGATGCTGCGCATGCCGCTGCATCCCGTGGCCATCGAGCTGCTGCGCGAAGTCGGGCCCCTGGCGGTGTCCAGCGCCAACGTCTCCGGACGCCCGGCCGCCGTGGACGCCAACGAGGCGCGCAGCCAGCTCGGCGATCTGGTCGACGTCTACCTGGCAGCGGGTCCGTCAGCACAGGGCGCTGCCTCCACGATCGTCGACCTGACCGGGGCCACGCCGCGGATTCTGCGGCCGGGCCCGGTGAGCGCGGAGCGGATCGCGGAAGTGCTCGCCCTCGACCCGGAAAGCTTGACCGCCCAGGCCTGACTGGAGCGGTTGTCGAGGTCCCAGGTTTGTCCAGTACGGTCTCGGTGATGTCCAGCGACGTAACCAACCTTGCCGGGGGTTTACTCGCGCTGGGCGACCGCGGCGCCGGTGTTCCGCTTCGCGAATTGGCGCTGGTCGGGCTGACCGCAGCCATCATCACGTACTTCGCCACCGGCCCGGTGCGGGTGCTGGCCACCCGGCTGGGCGCGGTCGCCTATCCGCGGGAGCGCGACGTCCACGTCACGCCGACCCCCCGGATGGGTGGGCTGGCGATGTTTCTCGGCGTCATCACGGCCGTCTTTCTGGCGTCCCAGCTTCCGGCGCTCACGCGTGGGTTCGTCTACTCCACCGGTATGCCCGCGGTCCTGGTGGCCGGCGCGGTCATCATGGGCATCGGCCTCATCGACGACCGTTGGGGCCTCGACGCGCTGACCAAGTTCGCCGGCCAGATCACCGCGGCCAGCGTGCTGGTCACCATGGGCGTGGCGTGGAGCGTCCTGTACATCCCTATCGGCGGCGTGGGCACCATCGTGCTCGATCAGGCCTCGTCGATCCTGCTGACCCTGGCGCTCACCGTGTCGGTCGTCAACGCGATGAACTTCGTCGACGGGCTCGACGGCCTGGCGGCCGGGCTGGGACTGATCACCGCGCTGGCAATCTGCATGTTCTCGGTCGGGCTGCTGCGCGACCACGGCGGTGACGTCCTGTTCTATCCGCCCGCGGTGATCTCGGTGGTGCTCGCCGGGGCATGCCTGGGCTTCCTGCCGCACAACTTCCACCGCGCCAAGATCTTCATGGGCGACTCCGGCTCGATGCTGATCGGCCTGATGCTGTCGGCCGCGTCCACGACGGCCGCCGGGCCCGTCTCGCAGAACGCCTACGGCGCGCGCGACGTGTTCGTCCTGCTGTCCCCGTTCTTGCTGGTCGCGGCCGTCATCTTCGTGCCGATGCTCGATTTGCTGCTGGCGATCGTGCGCCGCACACGCGCGGGCCGCAGCGCGTTCAGCCCCGACAAGATGCATCTGCACCATCGGTTGCTGCAGATCGGTCATTCGCACCGCCGGGTGGTGTTGCTGATCTATCTGTGGGTGGGCATCGTCGCGTTCGGCGCCGCCAGCACAATCTTTTTCCGTCCGCGCGATACCGCCGCGGTGATGCTTGGCGCCATCGTGGTGGCCGGCATCGCGACGGCGATCCCGCTGTTGCGCCGGGGCGACGACTACTACGACGAAGGGTAGTAGTGGGGTCCGGCATGTGGTACGGTGCTGGTAGAACCCCAAAAAGCCGCGCAGGCTACCGGCCCATCGGAGGCCAATCCGACCGGGCTGGTTCAAGACCGGCCTCGGGAGATACCCCTTGGGTGATTCAAGTGTGACGTGCGATACGCTCGGCGGACCACCGATCAGTCGGTCGGGGGGTTCCCGTTCCATCAACCTGGGATTGAGGTGCTGCAGTGACGACACCAGCGCAGGACGCGCCGTTGGTGTTTCCCTCTGTTGCTTTCCGTCCGGTTCGGCTCTTCGCGATCAGCATTGCCATCACTGCGGTGGCGGTGCTCGCCGCCGGGCTGTCCGGCCACCTGATGGTCGGCGTCTTCTTCGGCGTCGGACTTCTCCTGGGTTTGCTCAACGCAGTATTGGTGCGTCGCTCGGTTGAATCGATCACCGCCAAGGACCACCCGCTGAAAAGGTCAATGGCGGTCAACTCGGCGTCACGGCTGGCCATCATCACGGTCTTCGGGCTGATCATCGCCTACGTCTTTCGCCCCGCCGGCCTGGGCGTCATGTTCGGGTTGGCGCTTTTCCAGGTCCTGTTGGTTGCCTCGACAGCGCTCCCGGTGTGGAAGAAGCTGCGCGCGGGTGACTGGGCGGAGCCATCGGACGGCGCCGAAGGCGGCGTGATCGCAGGGTCGGACGGAACGGAAGATAAGGAACAGCAACGATGACTGGCACGACGTTCCTGGCCGAGTCGGCAATCGAGGTTGGCGAGCACAATAAGGCCACGTGGCTTGGCCTGACCGTCAACACCGACACGATTCTGTCGACCGCGATCGCCGCGGTGATCGTGCTCGGGCTGGCCTTCTTCTTGCGCGCGAAGATCACTTCCAAGGGCGTGCCGAGTGGCGTTCAGCTGTTCTGGGAGGCGATCACCGAACAGATGCGCGGACAGATCGAGAGCGCTATCGGCATGCGGATCGCCCCGTTCGTGCTGCCGTTGGCCGTCACGATCTTCGTGTTCATTCTGATCTCCAACTGGCTGTCGGTCCTCCCGCTGCAATACAAGGACAAATCCGGGCACGCGAGCGAGCTGCTGAAGTCGGCGGCGGCGGACATCAATTACGTTCTGGCGCTGGCCCTTTTCGTCTTCGTCTGCTATCACGTGGCGGGCATCTGGCGCCGCGGCATAATCGGGCATCCGCTGGCGGTGGTCAAGGGTCACGTGGCGTTCCTGGCGCCGATCAACCTCGTCGAAGAGCTCGCCAAGCCCATCTCGCTGTCGCTCCGACTTTTCGGCAACATCTTCGCCGGCGGCATTCTGGTCGCGCTGATCGCGATGTTCCCGCCGTACATCATGTGGGCGCCCAACGCGATCTGGAAGGCCTTCGACCTTTTCGTCGGGGCGATCCAGGCCTTCATCTTCTCGATCCTGACCATCCTGTACTTCAGTCAGTCGATGGAGATCGAGGACCACCATGACTGAGACGCCCATGAATTGTTTTGTCCCACGCACCATTACAGAGGCTCGGTAGACCGCTACCGGATAAGCCCCAAATAAAGGAGGAAAGAATGGCAGGCATGGACCCTCAAATCGCTGCCGCCGCTCTCATCGGCGGAGGCCTGATCATGGGTGGCGGTGCGATCGGCGCCGGCATCGGTGACGGCATCGCTGGTAACGCGCTGGTTTCGGGTATCGCCCGGCAACCCGAGGCGCAGGGCCGGCTGTTCACGCCGTTCTTCATCACGGTCGGTCTGGTCGAGGCGGCCTACTTCATCAACCTGGCGTTCATGGCGTTGTTCGTCTTCGCTACCCCGGTCAAGTAATTCGCTGCAATGCGTGACGCGAGTCTGAGCATTTTGGCATCCAGCCAGGTGGTGGCCGAGGGAGGCAACAACTTCCTCGTCCCCAACGGCACCTTCTTCTTCGTGCTGGCGATCTTCCTGATCGTGCTGGCCGTCATCGGCACATTCGTCGTGCCGCCGGTGATGAGGGTCTTGCACGAGCGCGAGGCCATGGTCGCCAAGACGGCTGCTGACAACAAGAAGGCGACCGAGCAATTCGAAGCGGCCAAGGCCGACTACGAAGAAGCCCTGAGCGAGGCGCGGGTTCAGGCGTCGTCGTTGCGCGACAATGCCCGCGCCGAAGGTCGTAAGGTGGTCGAAGACGCGCGCGCCCGTGCCGAACAACAGGTGATGTCGACGTTGCAAATGGCATCTGAGCAATTGAAGCGGGAGAGGGACGCCGTGGAACTGGATCTGCGTGCCAATGTGGCGTCGATGTCGGCGACGTTGGCAAGTCGCATCCTCGGCGTCGACGTCGCCCCCGCCGCCACGACCACATCCGCAACCAAGACATCCGGACGGTAAATACGTATGTCGACTTTCATCGGCCAGTTGGTGGGCTTTGCGGCCATCGTGTTTCTGGTGGTGCGCTATGTCGTGCCCCCAGTGCGTCGGCTGATGGCCGCGCGGCAAGACGCCGTGCGCCAACAGCTGAAAGACGCTGCGACGGCGAGTGATCGGCTGACCGAGTCGACCACGGCGCACACCAAGGCCGTGGAGGATGCGAAGACGGAGGGCGAACGGGTCGTCGAGGAGGCCCGCACCGACGCGGGGCGCATCGTCGAGCAGTTACGGGCCCAGGCCGATGTCGAGTCCGATCGCATCAACGCACAGGGCAGCCGTCAGGTCGACCTCTTGCGCACCCAGTTGAGCCGGCAGCTCCGGTTGGAACTCGGCCACGAAGCGGTGCGCCAGGCGGGCGAGTTGGTGCGCAACTACGTCGCCGACTCCGAACAGCAGTCGGCCACCGTCGACCGGTTCCTCGACGAACTAGACGAGATGGCGCCCGTTGCGGCTGACGTCCAGTATCCGTTGATGACCAAGATGCGTTCGTCGAGTCGCATCGCGCTGGGCAACCTGTCGGACAAGTTCGGCACCCTAGCCAAAGACCTTGACAACAAAGGGCTTTCGACTGTCTCCGGTGAGCTGGTAGAAGTTGCTCAGATGCTGGACCGCGAGATCGTCGTCACGCGGTATCTCACCGTTCCCGCCGAGGATGGCGCCCCCAGGGTCCGGTTGATCGAAAGACTGGTCTCCGGCAAGGTCGGCGACGCGACGCTCGAGGTGCTGCGCGCGGCGGTCTCGGAGCGTTGGTCGGCCAACTCCGATCTGGTCGATGCCATCGAACACGTGTCTCGGCAGGCGCTGCTCGAAGTCGCCGAACGCGAGGACAAGGTCGACGAGGTCGAAGAACAGCTGTTCCGGTTCTCCCGCGCCCTCGACGCGGAGCCGCGGCTGGCGATCCTGCTGGGCGACTACTCCGTTCCGGTGGAAGGGCGAGTCGGCCTCCTGCGCAAGGTGCTTGAGAGCGCGAGCGGACGGGTCAATCCGATCACGATGGCACTGCTGACCCAGACTGTGGAGCTGCTGAGGGGCCAGAACGCCGACGAGGCCATCCAGTTCCTGGCGGAGGTTGCGGTGGCGCGCCGCGGCGAGATCGTGGCGCAAGTCAGCGCCGCAGCCGAACTCAGCGATGCGCAGCGCACCCGCCTCACCGACGTGCTCGGCCGCATCTACGACCACCCGGTGGCGGTGCAGCTCCAGATCGATGCCGAACTGCTGGGCGGGCTGCTCATCTCCGTGGCCGACGAAGTGATCGACGGAACGCTCGCTTCTCGACTTGCCGCGGCCCAGGCTCAACTGCCCGACTAACCACCATCGACCAATCACAATCCCACGCGAACCAAGATCAAGTAGGAAGACGAATAGCCATGGCCGAGTTGACCATCTCCGCTGAGGACATCCAGAGCGCCATCGAGGAGTACGTAGGCTCCTTCGCGTCCGACACCGCCCGCGAGGAGGTCGGCTCGGTCATCGAGGCCGGGGACGGTATCGCGCACGTCGAGGGTTTGCCCTCCGTCATGACCCAAGAGTTGCTCGAGTTCCCCGGCGGGGTCCTCGGCGTCGCCCTGAACCTCGATGAACACGACATCGGCGCGGTGATCCTGGGTGACTTCGAGAAAATCGAAGAAGGCCAACAGGTCAAGCGCACCGGCGAGGTCCTGTCGGTGCCCGTCGGCGACGCGTTCCTAGGGCGCGTGGTCAATCCGCTCGGCCAGCCGATCGACGGCCAGGGCGACATCGATACCGACATTCGCCGCGCGCTGGAGATCCAGGCGCCGTCGGTGGTGCAGCGGCAGAGCGTGAGCGAGCCGCTGCAGACCGGGATCAAGGCCATCGACGCGATGACCCCGATCGGGCGCGGCCAGCGCCAGCTGATCATCGGTGACCGCAAGACCGGCAAGACCGCCGTCTGCGTGGATACCATCCTCAACCAGCGGGAGAACTGGGAGTCGGGCGACGAACGCAAGCAGGTGCGCTGCGTGTACGTGGCCATCGGCCAGAAGGGCACCACGATCGCCTCGGTCCGACGCGCGCTCGACGAGGGTGGCGCCATGGACTACACCACCATCGTGGCGGCGCCGGCATCCGACTCCGCCGGCTTCAAATGGCTTGCGCCGTACACGGGTTCGGCGATTGCCCAGCACTGGATGTACGAGGGCAAGCACGTGCTGATCGTCTTCGACGACCTGAGCAAGCAGGCCGAGGCCTACCGCGCCATTTCCCTGCTGCTCCGCCGTCCGCCGGGTCGCGAGGCGTACCCCGGCGACGTCTTCTACCTGCACTCCCGCCTGCTGGAGCGTTGCGCCAAGCTGTCCGACGACCTCGGTGGCGGCTCGCTGACCGGGTTGCCGGTTATCGAGACCAAGGCGAACGACATCTCGGCCTACATCCCCACCAATGTCATCTCGATCACCGACGGCCAGTGCTTCCTGGAATCCGACCTGTTCAACCAGGGCGTGCGGCCGGCCATCAACGTCGGTGTCTCGGTGTCCCGCGTGGGTGGTGCGGCGCAAATCAAGGCCATGAAGGAAGTCGCAGGCTCGTTGCGTCTAGACCTGTCGCAGTACCGGGAGCTGGAGTCCTTCGCCGCATTCGCCTCAGATCTGGACGCGACGTCCAAGGCCCAGCTGGAGCGCGGTGAACGCCTGGTCGAGCTGTTGAAGCAGCCTCAGTACCAACCCATGCCGGTTGAGGAGCAGGTGGTGTCGATCTTCCTGGGCACCGGCGGTCACCTGGACTCGGTGCCCGTCGAGGACGTCCGACGTTTCGAGACCGAGCTGCTGGATCACATGCGGGCCTCGGAAGAGAAGTTCCTGGCCGGCGTCCGCGACAGCGGCAAGCTCTCCGAAGAGGGCGAGAACCAGCTCACCGAGATCATCAACAACTTCAAGAAGGGCTTCGCGGCCACCGGTGGCGGCTCGGTCGTGCCCGACGAGCACGTCGAGCCCCTGGACGAAGAGGATCTGGAGAAAGAGTCCGTACAGGTCAAGAAGGAGAAGCCGAAGGACAAGAAGGAATCCAAGGATTCCAAGGCCTCCGGCAAGGACAAGAAGTAGCTACCGATGGCGGCAACACTTCGCGAATTACGGGGCCGGATCCGTTCGGCCGGGTCGATCAAGAAGATCACCAAGGCCCAGGAGATGATCGCGACCTCGCGCATCGGCAAGGCGCAGGCCCGGCTGGAATCCGCCCGGCCTTACGCATTCCAGATCACGTCGATGCTCACCACGTTGTCCTCCGAAGCCGCTTTGGACCATCCGTTGTTGGTCGAGCGTGACGAGCCGAAGCGCGCCGGCGTCCTGGTGGTGTCCTCGGACCGCGGTCTGTGCGGCGCGTACAACTCAAGCATCTTCCGCCGTGCCGAGGAACTGTTCTCGTTGCTGCGGGAGGAGGGCAAGACACCCATCGTTTACACGGTGGGCCGGAAGGCGCAGAACTACTTCAAGTTCCGCAACTGGGACATCACCGAATCCTGGACGGGTTTCTCCGAGCAGCCCCAGGTGGAGAACGCCCAGGAGATCGCGTCCACTTTGGTCGAGAGCTTCATGGCCGGGGTCGGCGATGACGAGTCACAGGACGACCAGGGCGTCGACGAACTGCACATCGTCTACTCGGAATTCAAGTCGATGATGTCGCAGGCCGCGGTGGCCCATCGGATCGCTCCGCTGGTCATGGAATACGTCGAGGACACCGACGAACTCCACACCTTGTACTCGTTCGAACCAGACGCCACAACGCTTTTCGACGCGCTGCTGCCGCGGTATGTGACGACCCGGGTGTATGCCGCGTTGCTCGAATCGGCGGCATCGGAGCTCGCGTCGCGTCAACGAGCGATGAAGTCGGCGACCGACAACGCCGACGACCTGATCAAAGAGCTGACGTTGATGGCGAACCGGGAGCGCCAGGCTCAGATCACCCAGGAGATCAGCGAAATCGTCGGCGGCGCAAACGCGCTCGCCGACGCTCAGTAGCACACGAGGAAGAAGAAAAATATGGCTGCTACTACTGAAAGCACCGAGAAGACCGACAAGAAGTCGACCAAAGCCGACACCAACGGCCGCATCGTACGGGTGACCGGCCCCGTCGTCGACGTCGAGTTCCCGCGCGGCTCGGTACCCGAGCTATTCAACGCTCTCAACGCGGAGATCACGTTCGAGGAGCTCAAGAAGACCCTGACACTCGAGGTTGCGCAGCACTTGGGCGACAACCTCGTTCGGGCAATCTCGCTGCAGCCCACCGACGGCCTCGTGCGCGGCGTTGAGGTCACTGACTCCGGAAAGTCGATCTCGGTGCCGGTCGGTGAGGGCGTCAAGGGGCACGTCTTCAACGCCTTGGGCGACTGCCTGGATAAGCCAGGGTACGGCGAGGAGTTCGACCACTGGTCAATCCACCGCAAACCGCCGCCGTTCGAGGAGCTCGAGCCCCGCACCGAGATGCTCGAGACGGGTCTGAAGGTCGTCGACCTGCTCACCCCGTACGTGCGTGGTGGCAAGATCGCACTGTTCGGCGGTGCGGGCGTGGGCAAGACGGTGCTGATCCAGGAG
The DNA here is from genome assembly GCF_001673055.1 of Mycobacterium sp. 1245801.1. Taxonomy (NCBI): domain Bacteria; kingdom Bacillati; phylum Actinomycetota; class Actinomycetes; order Mycobacteriales; family Mycobacteriaceae; genus Mycobacterium; species Mycobacterium sp. 1245801.1. Next base: position 12,364 of record NZ_LZKY01000079.1, on the reverse strand, counting down.
ATGATCAACCGTATCGCCCGAAACTTCGGTGGCACTTCGGTTTTCGCCGGCGTCGGTGAGCGCACCCGTGAGGGCAACGACCTGTGGGTCGAACTCAAGGAAGCAGACGTGCTCAAGGACACCGCGCTGGTGTTCGGTCAGATGGACGAGCCGCCCGGCACCCGCATGCGGGTGGCCCTGTCCGCGCTGACCATGGCGGAGTGGTTCCGTGACGAGGCCGGCCAGGACGTGTTGCTGTTCATCGACAACATCTTCCGGTTCACCCAGGCCGGATCCGAGGTCTCGACGCTGCTCGGTCGTATGCCGTCCGCGGTGGGTTACCAGCCGACGCTGGCCGACGAGATGGGTGAGCTGCAGGAGCGCATCACCTCGACGCGAGGCAAGTCGATCACGTCGATGCAGGCCGTTTATGTGCCCGCCGACGACTACACCGACCCGGCGCCGGCGACGACATTCGCGCACCTGGACGCCACCACCGAGCTCTCTCGAAACGTGTTCTCCAAGGGCATCTTCCCCGCGGTGGACCCCCTGGCGTCGAGCTCGACCATTCTGGACCCGAGTGTTGTCGGTGACGAGCACTACCGCGTTGCCCAGGAAGTCATCCGAATCTTGCAGCGGTACAAGGACCTGCAGGACATCATCGCGATCCTCGGTATCGACGAGTTGTCCGAAGAGGACAAGCAGCTCGTTCAGCGTGCACGACGGATCGAGCGATTCCTGTCGCAGAACATGATGGCGGCCGAGCAGTTCACCGGTCAGCCCGGTTCGACGGTACCGCTGAAGGAGACCATCGAGGCGTTCGACCGCCTAACCAAGGGCGATTTCGACCACATCCCGGAGCAGGCGTTCTTCTTGATCGGCGGCCTGGACGACTTGGCGAACAAGGCCGAAAGCTTTGGCGCCAAACTGGATTCCTGAGGCGTGAGCGAAAAGGCTCTGAAAGGCTCGTGGCATGGCGGATTTGAACGTTGAGATAGTCGCCGTCGATCGAAAGATCTGGTCGGGTGAGGCGACGTTTCTGTTCACCCGTACCACCGTCGGTGAGATCGGCATCCTGCCGCGGCACATCCCGCTGGTAGCGCAGTTGGTCGACGATGCAATGGTGCGCGTCGAACGAGACGGTGAAGACGATCTGCGGATCGCGGTGGACGGCGGATTTCTGTCCGTCACCGAGGAATCGGTGACAATCCTCGCCGAATCCGCCGAGTTCGAGTCGGAGATCGACGAAAGCGCCGCCAGAGAGGCTTCCGAGTCGGACGACCCGCGTATCGCCGCCAAGGGGCGCGCAAGGTTGCGCGCCGTCGGCGCGATCGACTAACCGCCTCGGTCCAGAGGATGAGCGCGCCCATGGTTGGGATGGTCGTGCTGGTCGTCGTGCTGGCAGGCGCCGTCGTCGCGCTGAGCTATCGATTGTGGAAGCTGCGCCAGGGCGGCACGGCGGGGATCATGCGAGACATTCCCGCGGTCGGAGGCCACGGCTGGCGCCACGGCGTAATCCGTTACCGCGGTGGGGAAGCCGCGTTCTACCGATTGTCCAGTCTGCGATTGTGGCCGGATCGACGGCTGAGCCGGCGAGGCGTCGAGATCGTCTCGAGGAGGGCGCCACGCGGCGACGAGTTCGACATCATGACCGACGAGATCGTCGTCATCGAGCTGCGTGACACCACCCAGGACCGCAGGTCCGGCTACGAGATCGCGCTCGACAAGGGCGCGTTGACGGCGTTTTTATCCTGGCTGGAGTCGCGTCCGTCGCCGCGGTCCCGCCGGCGCGGCCTCTAGCCGCGCCGCGTTGAGGCGATCGGACCCCTGCTAGCTTCCGGCCGCCGGTTTCCAGAGCACATCACCGTCGGGGTTGGCCACCCGCGACAGGATGAACAGCAGATCCGAGAGGCGGTTTAGGTATTTCGCGGGCAGCACGCTGACCTGCCCGGGCGCGGCATCGACCGCGGCCCACGCCGACCGCTCGGCTCGGCGCACCACGGTGCGAGCGACGTGCAGAAACGCCGACAACGGCGAACCACCGGGCAGCACAAACGAATTCAGCTTCGGCAAGGGCTCGTTGTACGTGTCACACCACTTTTCGAGCCGATCGATGTAAGGCTGGGTGACCCGCAGCGGGGGATATTCGGGGTTGTCGACCACGGGGGTCGACAGATCCGCGCCGGCGTCGAACAAGTCGTTTTGAATCTGGCGCAATACGCTGGTGAGCTGCTCGTCGGGCCGGCCGACGGCGACCGCGACACCGATCGCCGCGTTGGCTTCGTCGCAATCGGCGTAGGCCACCAGCCGGGGATCGTTCTTGGAGACCCGGGAGAAGTCGCTCAATCCCGTGGTGCCGTCGTCGCCGGTTCGCGTGTAGATGCGAGTCAGGTGTACAGCCATGAGCAAACCGTACTCGGGTGTGGCTCGGCCGACTGACAAGGCGATACCGCTTCACTAGACTGACGCGGGTGGCTGAGCGATTCGTGGTGACCGGCGGCAACCGGTTGTCAGGCGAAGTCGCAGTAGGGGGCGCGAAAAACAGCGTGCTCAAGCTGATGGCCGCAACGCTGCTGGCCGAAGGCACCAGCACGATCACCAACTGCCCCGACATCCTGGACGTGCCGTTGATGGCCGAGGTGCTGCGCGGGCTGGGCGCGACCGTCGAACTGGACGGCGACGTCGCCCGCATCACCTCTCCGGACGAGCCGAAATATGACGCCGACTTCGCCGCGGTCCGGCAGTTTCGCGCGTCGGTGTGCGTGCTGGGACCGCTGGTCGGCCGGTGCAAGCGCGCCCGTGTCGCGCTGCCCGGTGGTGACGCGATCGGTTCGCGCCCACTGGACATGCATCAGGCCGGCCTGCGCCAGCTCGGCGCGCAATGCAACATCGAGCACGGATGCGTGGTGGCGCAGGCCGATACGCTGCGCGGCGCGGAGATTCAGCTGGAGTTCCCCTCGGTGGGAGCCACCGAGAACATCCTGATGGCCGCGGTCGTGGCCGAGGGCGTGACCGTCATCCACAACGCGGCACGCGAGCCCGACGTCGTCGACCTGTGCACGATGTTGAACCAGATGGGCGCGCAGATCGAAGGCGCCGGTTCGCCGACCATGACCATCACCGGCGTCCCGAAGCTGCACCCGACCGAGCATCGCGTCATCGGGGATCGCATCGTCGCCGCCACGTGGGGGATCGCTGCCGCGATCACCCGCGGTGACATCACGGTGACGGGCATCGACCCGGCACACCTGCAGGTGGTGCTGCACAAATTGCACGACGCCGGCGCCACCGTGACCCAGACCGACGACAGCTTCCGGGTGGCGCAGTACGAGCGCCCCAAGGCCGTCAACGTGGCGACCCTGCCATATCCCGGATTTCCGACAGACCTGCAGCCGATGGCCATCGCCTTAGCCTCGATCGCCGACGGCACCTCGATGATCACCGAGAACGTATTCGAGGCGCGCTTTCGGTTCGTCGAGGAAATGATTCGTTTGGGCGCCGATGCCCGCACCGACGGACACCATGCCGTCGTTCGGGGGCTGCCGCAATTGTCGAGCGCGCCGGTGTGGTGTTCGGACATCCGGGCCGGCGCGGGCCTGGTATTGGCCGGGCTTGTCGCCGACGGAGACACCGAGGTCCACGACGTGTTCCACATCGATCGCGGCTACCCGTTGTTCGTGGAAAACCTGGCGATTTTGGGAGCGGAGATCGAGCGGGTACAGTAACCAAAGTCAGTGCCCCACAAGCGCGGTCACCAACGCGAAGGTGGACGAGAGCGGGGCCTTGACTCCCTCGCTGGATTGGTACTAGCCTGGCACGGCTGCTCCCGAGACGGTCTCTAGCAGATCAAAACTGGGAGTTGACTTACCTGCCGGATCTGTATTAAGCTGGCAGGGTTGCCCCAAAACGGGCGAAACAAGTGTTGTTTGAGAACTCAATAGTGTGTTTGGTCTTTTTATTTGTTGTTGTTTTTTGACCATACTTCGCACCCCCCGTGTGTGGGTATGGTCGTTTTTTTGATGCCAGTTTTTGGTGTCTTTTTGTTAGGTCAGATTATCTCTGATTTGAAATTCACCTCGTTCTGCGAGGAGATTTTGTTTGGAGAGTTTGATCCTGGCTCAGGACGAACGCTGGCGGCGTGCTTAACACATGCAAGTCGAACGGAAAGGCCTCTTCGGAGGTACTCGAGTGGCGAACGGGTGAGTAACACGTGGGCAATCTGCCCTGCACTTCGGGATAAGCCTGGGAAACTGGGTCTAATACCGGATAGGACCTTTAGACGCATGTCTTTTGGTGGAAAGCTTTTGCGGTGTGGGATGGGCCCGCGGCCTATCAGCTTGTTGGTGGGGTGATGGCCTACCAAGGCGACGACGGGTAGCCGGCCTGAGAGGGTGTCCGGCCACACTGGGACTGAGATACGGCCCAGACTCCTACGGGAGGCAGCAGTGGGGAATATTGCACAATGGGCGCAAGCCTGATGCAGCGACGCCGCGTGGGGGATGACGGCCTTCGGGTTGTAAACCTCTTTCACCATCGACGAAGGTCCGGGTTTTCTCGGATTGACGGTAGGTGGAGAAGAAGCACCGGCCAACTACGTGCCAGCAGCCGCGGTAATACGTAGGGTGCGAGCGTTGTCCGGAATTACTGGGCGTAAAGAGCTCGTAGGTGGTTTGTCGCGTTGTTCGTGAAATCTCACGGCTTAACTGTGAGCGTGCGGGCGATACGGGCAGACTAGAGTACTGCAGGGGAGACTGGAATTCCTGGTGTAGCGGTGGAATGCGCAGATATCAGGAGGAACACCGGTGGCGAAGGCGGGTCTCTGGGCAGTAACTGACGCTGAGGAGCGAAAGCGTGGGGAGCGAACAGGATTAGATACCCTGGTAGTCCACGCCGTAAACGGTGGGTACTAGGTGTGGGTTTCCTTCCTTGGGATCCGTGCCGTAGCTAACGCATTAAGTACCCCGCCTGGGGAGTACGGCCGCAAGGCTAAAACTCAAAGGAATTGACGGGGGCCCGCACAAGCGGCGGAGCATGTGGATTAATTCGATGCAACGCGAAGAACCTTACCTGGGTTTGACATGCACAGGACGCGTCTAGAGATAGGCGTTCCCTTGTGGCCTGTGTGCAGGTGGTGCATGGCTGTCGTCAGCTCGTGTCGTGAGATGTTGGGTTAAGTCCCGCAACGAGCGCAACCCTTGTCTCATGTTGCCAGCGGGTAATGCCGGGGACTCGTGAGAGACTGCCGGGGTCAACTCGGAGGAAGGTGGGGATGACGTCAAGTCATCATGCCCCTTATGTCCAGGGCTTCACACATGCTACAATGGCCGGTACAAAGGGCTGCGATGCCGTAAGGTTAAGCGAATCCTTTTAAAGCCGGTCTCAGTTCGGATTGGGGTCTGCAACTCGACCCCATGAAGTCGGAGTCGCTAGTAATCGCAGATCAGCAACGCTGCGGTGAATACGTTCCCGGGCCTTGTACACACCGCCCGTCACGTCATGAAAGTCGGTAACACCCGAAGCCAGTGGCCTAACCTTTTGGAGGGAGCTGTCGAAGGTGGGATCGGCGATTGGGACGAAGTCGTAACAAGGTAGCCGTACCGGAAGGTGCGGCTGGATCACCTCCTTTCTAAGGAGCACCACGAAAAGCACTTCAATTGGTGAAGTGCGAGCCGTGAGGGGTTCTCGTCTGTAGTGGACGAAAACCGGGTGCACAACAGCAAATGATTGCCAGACACACTATTGGGCCCTGAGACAACACTCGGTCGATCCGTGTGGAGTCCCTCCATCTTGGTGGTGGGGTGTGGTGTTTGAGTATTGGATAGTGGTTGCGAGCATCTAGATGAACGCGTGGTCCTTCGTGGCCGGCGTGTTCATCGAAATGTGTAATTTCTTTTTTAACTCTTGTGTGTAAGTAAGTGTTTAAGGGCGCATGGTGGATGCCTTGGCATCGAGAGCCGATGAAGGACGTGGGAGGCTGCGATATGCCTCGGGGAGCTGTCAACCAAGCATTGATCCGAGGATTTCCGAATGGGGAAACCCAGCACGAGTGATGTCGTGTTACCCGTATCTGAATATATAGGGTGCGGGAGGTAACGCGGGGAAGTGAAACATCTCAGTACCCGTAGGAGAAGAAAACAATTGTGATTCCGTCAGTAGTGGCGAGCGAACGCGGAACAGGCTAAACCGCACGCATGTATAACCGGGTAGGGGTTGTGTGCGCGGTGTTGTGGGATTGATATGTCTCAGCTCTACCTGGCTGAGGGGTAGTCAGAAAGTGTCGTGGTTAGCAGAAATGGCCTGGGATGGCCTGCCGTAGACGGTGAGAGCCCGGTACGCGAAAACCCGTCACCTACCTTGTATCAACTCCCGAGTAGCAGCGGGCCCGTGGAATCTGCTGTGAATCTGCCGGGACCACCCGGTAAGCCTAAATACTTCTCGATGACCGATAGCGGATTAGTACCGTGAGGGAATGGTGAAAAGTACCCCGGGAGGGGAGTGAAATAGTACCTGAAACCGTGTGCCTACAATCCGTCAAAGCCTCCTCGTGGGGTGATGGCGTGCCTTTTGAAGAATGAGCCTGCGAGTCAGGGACACGTCGCGAGGTTAACCCGTGCGGGGTAGCCGCAGCGAAAGCGAGTCTGAATAGGGCGCATCCCCTTTGGGGTGTAGTGGCGTGTTCTGGACCCGAAGCGGAGTGATCTACCCATGGCCAGGGTGAAGCGCGGGTAAGACCGCGTGGAGGCCCGAACCCACTTAGGTTGAAGACTGAGGGGATGAGCTGTGGGTAGGGGTGAAAGGCCAATCAAACTCCGTGATAGCTGGTTCTCCCCGAAATGCATTTAGGTGCAGCGTTGCGTGGTTCACCACGGAGGTAGAGCTACTGGATGGCCGATGGGCCCTACTAGGTTACTGACGTCAGCCAAACTCCGAATGCCGTGGTGTAAAGCGTGGCAGTGAGACGGCGGGGGATAAGCTCCGTACGTCGAAAGGGAAACAGCCCAGATCGCCGGCTAAGGCCCCTAAGCGTGTGCTAAGTGGAAAAGGATGTGTAGTCGCAGAGACAACCAGGAGGTTGGCTTAGAAGCAGCCACCCTTGAAAGAGTGCGTAATAGCTCACTGGTCAAGTGATTATGCGCCGATAATGTAGCGGGGCTCAAGCACACCGCCGAAGCCGCGGCACATTCACGTCTACGTGAATGTGGGTAGGGGAGCGTCCCTCATTCAGCGAAGCCTCCGGGTAACCGGTGGTGGAGGGTGGGGGAGTGAGAATGCAGGCATGAGTAGCGATAAGGCAAGTGAGAACCTTGCCCGCCGTAAGACCAAGGGTTCCTGGGCCAGGCCAGTCCGCCCAGGGTGAGTCGGGACCTAAGGCGAGGCCGACAGGCGTAGTCGATGGACAACGGGTTGATATTCCCGTACCCGTGTATAGGCGTCCCTGATGAATCAGCGGTACTAACCACCCAAAACCGGATCGACCATTCCCCTTCGGGGGCATGGAGTTTCGGGGCTGCGTGGGACCTTCGCTGGTAGTAGTCAAGCGATGGGGTGACGCAGGAAGGTAGCCGTACCAGTCAGTGGTAATACTGGGGCAAGCCCGTAGGGAGAGCGATAGGCAAATCCGTCGCTCATTAATCCCGAGAGGTGATGCATAGCCGATTGAGGCGAATTCGGTGATCCTCTGCTGCCAAGAAAAGCCTCTAGCGAGCACATACACGGCCCGTACCCCAAACCAACACAGGTGGTCAGGTAGAGAATACCAAGGCGTACGAGATAACTATGGTTAAGGAACTCGGCAAAATGCCCCCGTAACTTCGGGAGAAGGGGGGCCGGAATACCGTGAACACCCTTGCGGTGGGAGCGGGATTCGGCCGCAGAAACCAGTGGGTAGCGACTGTTTACTAAAAACACAGGTCCGTGCGAAGTCGCAAGACGATGTATACGGACTGACGCCTGCCCGGTGCTGGAAGGTTAAGAGGACCCGTTAACCGTAAGGTGAAGCGGAGAATTTAAGCCCCAGTAAACGGCGGTGGTAACTATAACCATCCTAAGGTAGCGAAATTCCTTGTCGGGTAAGTTCCGACCTGCACGAATGGCGTAACGACTTCCCAACTGTCTCAACCATAGACTCGGCGAAATTGCACTACGAGTAAAGATGCTCGTTACGCGCGGCAGGACGAAAAGACCCCGGGACCTTCACTACAACTTGGTATTGGTGTTCGGTACGGTTTGTGTAGGATAGGTGGGAGACTGTGAAGTACAGACGCCAGTTTGTATGGAGTCGTTGTTGAAATACCACTCTGATCGTATTGGACACCTAACGTCGAACCCTTATCGGGTTCACGGACAGTGCCTGGCGGGTAGTTTAACTGGGGCGGTTGCCTCCTAAAATGTAACGGAGGCGCCCAAAGGTTCCCTCAACCTGGACGGCAATCAGGTGTTGAGTGTAAGTGCACAAGGGAGCTTGACTGCGAGACTTACAAGTCAAGCAGGGACGAAAGTCGGGACTAGTGATCCGGCACCTCTGAGTGGAAGGGGTGTCGCTCAACGGATAAAAGGTACCCCGGGGATAACAGGCTGATCTTCCCCAAGAGTCCATATCGACGGGATGGTTTGGCACCTCGATGTCGGCTCGTCGCATCCTGGGGCTGGAGCAGGTCCCAAGGGTTGGGCTGTTCGCCCATTAAAGCGGCACGCGAGCTGGGTTTAGAACGTCGTGAGACAGTTCGGTCTCTATCCGCCGCGCGCGTCAGAAACTTGAGGAAACCTGTCCCTAGTACGAGAGGACCGGGACGGACGAACCTCTGGTATACCAGTTGTCCCACCAGGGGCACGGCTGGATAGCCACGTTCGGACAGGATAACCGCTGAAAGCATCTAAGCGGGAAACCTTCTCCAAGATCAGGTTTCTCACCCTTTTAGAGGGATAAGGCCCCCCGCAGACCACGGGTTCGATAGGCCAGACCTGGAAGCCCAGTAATGGGTGCAGGGAACTGGCACTAACCGGCCGAAAACTTACCAACACACAATCGCAACCACAGTCCAATTCACGGCAGCAATGCCGCGAACACCGCACCCCCCACCAAACAAATTTAAATAGAGTTACGGCGGCCACAGCGACAGGGAAACGCCCGGTCCCATTCCGAACCCGGAAGCTAAGCCTGTCAGCGCCGATGATACTGCCCATACGGGTGGAAAAGTAGGACACCGCCGAACATACACAAAAACACCCCCGGCAACGGGGGTGTTTTTGCATGCGCAATTAGTCGAAAAGTGTCAAAGTCACCCGTTGCTTTTCTAATTCGAGCAATGTGCGCTTTCGGCCGAGTCCGCCGCCGAAGCCCGTGAGGCTTCCATTGGCACCGATGACGCGATGGCAGGGAACGACGATGGCGATCGGGTTGTGGCCGTTGGCCAACCCGACGGCGCGGGCGGCGCCCGGCGCTCCGATCTGCTCGGCGATTTCGCCGTACGAGCGCGTTTCGCCGTACGGAATGGTCAGCAGCGCCCGCCATACTCGGCGCTGAAATTCGGTGCCGCGCAGGTCGAGCTCGACATCAAAATTCGTCAGCTCGCCGGCGAAATACGCGGCGAGTTGTTCGACAGCCTCACCGAACGCCCGGGGGTTCGGTGACCAGCCGGCGCGGCTCGGTTCATAGGTCTGGTCGACCATTCGCAGATTGGTCAGCACGGAGCCGCGACCGGCCAGGGTCAGCAGCCCGATCGGGCTGTCGATGGTGCGGTACTCGATCATGTGCGCCACTCCTCTCCCCGCAAGCGGGAGGTCCCCCGCAAGCGGGAGGTCTCCCCCCGCTGCCTCGTCGCCGGCGCGAATCATGCGACCTCCTGTGGCGGCCAATGGTTTACCGGATGCTCGAGAGTGGTCCAAAGGTATTGGGTGGCATAGGAACGCCACGGTCGCCACCGCGCGGCGCGTGCGGCGAGGGACCGTTCGTCGGACGGCAGGCCCAGCTGTTCGGCGGCCAGGCGCACGCCCAGATCGCTGGCGGGAAACGCGTCGGGATCGCCGAGGCCGCGCATCGCGATGACCTCCGCGGTCCACGGGCCCACCCCGGGCAGGGCGAGCAGTTGCGTTCGGGCCCTTTCCCAGTCGCACCCGGGGCTCAGCACCACACTGCCGTCGGCGAGGCCGGCGACCAAAGCGCTCAGGGTTCGTTGCCGGGCTCTGGGCACCGCCAGATGAACCGGATCGATCTCGGCCAACTGCTCGACGGACGGGAAGGTGTGGGTCAGCGATCCCTCCCGATCGTCGATCGGCTGCCCATAGGCAGCGACCAGGCGGCCCGCATGGGTGCCCGCCGCCTTGGTGGACACCTGCTGGCCCAGCACCGCGCGCACCGCGAGCTCGGCCTCGTCGACCGTGCGCGGAATTCGCTGTCCGGGCGCCTTGGCTACGACGGCGGCGAACTCGTCGTCCGCGCCGAGCGCATCGTCCACGGCTTGCGGGTCGGCATCGAGGTCCAGCAGACGCCGGCAGCGCGCGATGGCCGTCGTCAGATCGCGAAAGTCGTCGAGCACGAGCACGCAACGGACGTGATCGAGGGCGGGCGTCAGGGCGACGATCGCGTTGCCGAACGGCAGGCGCAGGCTGCGCCGATAGGCGCCATCGCGGATCTCCTCACAACCGGGAACCGTGCCCGCCGCCAGATGACCGAAGACACCGGCGTACGCGAAGGGCGTGCGCACCGGGAGCCGGAGGCTCACCGTGCCAGGCGAATTCGGGGCCGACGCGGCGCGTGTCACCGCGCGCCGCCGCAGCGCGCTCGGTGTGTTCTCGAACACCGAGCGCACGGTGTCGTTGAACTGACGGATGCTGGAAAAGCCCGCGGCGAATGCGACGTCGCCGAACGGCAGATCCGTCGTCTCGATCAGCACGCGCGCGGTTTGCGCCCGTTGCGCGCGGGCCAGGGCTAGCGGGCCGGCCCCCACCTCGGCCTGCAGGAGGCGCTCCAGCTGCCGGGTGGTGTAACCGAGTTCGGCGGCCAGGCCGGTGACTCCCGCACGGTCCACCGCGCCGTCGGCGATCAGCCGCATCGTTCGCGCCACGATGTCATCCCGCACGTTCCATTCGGGAGACCCCGGGGAGGCGTCGGGCCGGCACCGCTTGCACGCGCGGAAGCCGGCGCGCTGCGCGGCCGCCGCGGTCGGATAAAACCGCACGTTCCGGGCGAACGGTGGCCGCACGGGGCAGCTGGGCCGGCAATAGATCCGGGTGGTCAGCACCGCGGTGACGAACCAGCCGTCGAACCGGGCGTCCTTGGACTGGACGGCGCGGTAGCAGCGTTCGAAATCGTCGTGCACGGTTCCACACTTACACCCAGCCCCCGACAAAACTGGCGGAAAAGCGACATCGTCGTGGGATGCACCCGCGCGACCTATTCAACCTGGTGGGCGGTGCACCATCCGATGCGCCTTTCTCGTCCATTCGAGCTATTTCCAGCGCGCGATGGTATTAACTGTGACGCAACTCGCTGGCTCCTTTGCTATCGCCCGAACCGGGGTGAGCGAGTTCGGGGAAAGGCGAACCGATGACGCGGCTAGCGACGTGGTGGGCGCAAGACGACCACTTCGATTGGCTGACAGGTTATTTGCAGGCCCACGGGCTCAGCACGAGCACCCGCAGGGTTCTCGCCGTGGTGGCGTCCTCGTTGGTATTGGTGCCCGTCAACGTGCTGTACGGGCCCGTCCCGTTGTATCCGCGTGTGGCGCTGGCGGTTTCGGTCGTCGCCGCCGTCTTGGGGCTGGGCATGGCGGCGTTGTGGTTGAGCGGGTGGCCCACCCGACGACAGTCCATCTTCTACATCCTGACCGGCGCCATATCCATTGGTGGCGGTTGTCTGTGGCAGCCTCAGCCACTCGTGGGGCTGATGTCGTGCTCGGCGTTATCGGTCACCGGCGGCTACATCGCGTTCTTCCACACGGTCCGGCTCATGGCGCTGAATTTCGTTCTGGCCAGCGCGATCGGGGCCTGGCAGGCGGTGCGGCTGGCCGCCAGCGGACAGACCCTGCTGGCCTTCACCGGTTACTTTCTGGTCCTGGAACTCAACGTGGTCGTGCCGCTCGCCATCCAGGTCGTGGTGCGCGCGCTGTGGATGGACCTCTTGCGCGCGAACCGTGACCCGCTGACCGGTCTGCTGAACCGGAGAGCCTGCGACCGGGCCATTGTCGGCCGAATGCTGGCCGGCGCCCATCACATGTTTCTGGCGGTCGCCATGGTCGATCTCGACCGCTTCAAAGAGCTCAACGACAGTCGCGGACACGCCGCCGGCGACGAGGCGCTGATCGCTGTGGCGGGCACCTTGACCAACGAGGACGCCACCACGGCGAGAACCCTGCGGGTGCTCGTGCTGAGCCCGTGGGCCTGCAAA
>NZ_LZKY01000078.1:0-11725 GCF_001673055.1 Mycobacterium sp. 1245801.1 | reverse complement strand
GTCCGCCGAGCTGTGGCAGTTGGCCCCGGACAGCTTCGCGATGGCCGGCGCGGCGGGCGCGGTGGCGCTGCCGTTGCCGCACACGGTGGAGCTCAACGCCGGCACCATGGACACCGCGGACGGCCCGCACCTGCAGGCCAACTGGACCTGGGCGCTCTCTGCGCTGGACGAGAAGCAGATCGGCCGGCTCAGCGAGCTGTGGTTCGACGCACTCGCCGGCATCTGCGCGCACGTGCGCAACGGCGGCGGCGGGTTGACCCCGTCCGACGTCGCGCCCGCCCGCCTGAGCCAGCGCGACCTCGACGAACTGCAGCAGCGGTACCGGATCGCCGACGTGTTGCCACTGACGCCGTTGCAGCAGGGGCTGTTGTTCCACACCGGCACCGCCCAGGGTGGCGAACAATCCGAAGACCTCTATGCCGTGCAGCTCGACATCTCGGTCACCGGTGCCATCGACCCCGAGCGGCTGCGCCAGGCGGTGCACGCCGTCATCACGCGCCATCCCAACGTGGTGGCCAGCTTCCTGGAGGACTTCGGGGAGCCGGTGCAGGTTCTCTCGGCCGACCCGGAGCTGGCCTGGCAGTACGTCGAGCTGGACGCCGGCGACGACGTCGAAGCACAGGTGGACCGGTTGTCCACCGCCGAACGCGTCGCCGTCTGCGATCTGGCCGGGCAGCCCCCGTTCCGGGGCACCCTGATCCGCACCGCGGAGAACACCTACCGATTCGTGCTCACCAACCACCACATCGTGCTCGACGGCTGGTCCAAGCCGCTCCTGCTGCAGGAGATCTTCGCCAGCTACTTCGGGGTGCGGCTACCGGCGCCGGTGCCGTATCGCAGCTTCATCACCTGGCTCTCAGAGCAGGATCGGGCCGCCGCGCAGGCCGCGTGGCGCGAGGTGCTCGAGGGCTTCGAGACCCCCACGCTGGTGGGGCCGTCGGGCCGCACCGGGCTCGGCCCGCGCGGCGTCGCCGAGTTCGCAGTGTCCGCCGAGACCAGTCGTTTGCTCGGCGAATTGGCCCGTTCGTGCCGCACGACGGTCAGCACGGTGTTGCAGGCGGCGTGGGCGCAGCTGCTGATGTGGCTTACCGGGCAGCACGATGTGGTGTTCGGCACAGCGGTTTCGGGTCGACCGACGGAATTGGCCGGATCCGACGCGATGGTGGGCCTTTTGATCAACACCGTTCCGGTGCGGGCCACGATCGGCGCCGAAACCACCATCGCCGACCTGCTTGACCAGCTGCAACGCGCCTACACCAACACCCTGGACCACCAGCATTTAGCACTGAATGAAATCCATCGTGTAACGGGACACGACCAAATTTTCGACACAATGTTCGTGTACGAGAACTATCCCATCGATACTGCCGCGCTATCGGCCGTGGACGAGTTAACTATTAGTGGATTCACGAATCGGGAATACAACCACTACCCGCTTTCGGTGCAAGCTGTGCCAGGCCACGAAATAGGTCTTCGCGTCGAGTTCGATACGGACGTGTTTGGCGAGGCGAGGATCGAGAAGCTAGTTGAGCGATTTCGGCGGGTGCTGGAAGCCATGACCGTGGACTTGGAGGAGCAGTCATGACCGTCGGTGCGGGACGGCGATTGTTGTCGATCGATCTGCTGGATGGCGGCGAGCACGACCGACTCGATGAGTGGGGTAACCGCGCCGTCCTGACCAAGCCGGTCAAATCTCCGAAATCGATCCCCGAGGTGTTCGCGACGCAGGTGGCGCGTGACCCTCAGGCCGTGGCGCTGACGTTCGGCGATCGCTCGCTGACCTATGGCGAGCTCGATGAGGCCGCCAACCGCCTGGCGCACCTGCTGGCCGAACAGGGCGCGCGCCCGGGTGAGTGCGTCGCGTTGCTGTTCTCGCGTTCGGCCGAGGCGATCATCGCGATTCTCGCGGTGCTCAAGACCGGGGCCGCCTATCTCCCCATCGACCCGGCGCTGCCGTCCGCGCGCATGGAATTCATGCTCGGCGACGCCACACCGATCGCGGTGGTGACCACGGCCGGCCTGCGCACCCGGCTGGACGGATTCGACCTGCCCGTCATCGACGTCGACGAAGCCGCGGCGGACGGCCAGCCCAGCAGCGAGCTGCCCGGGCCGGCGCCCGAGGACATCGCGTACATGATCTACACCTCGGGCACCACGGGAACCCCCAAGGGCGTCGCGGTCACCCACCGCAACGTGACCGAGTTCCTGCGGACGTTGCACGCCGATCTGCCGACCGGGCCGGGGAAGGTCTGGTCGCAGTGGCACTCGCTGGTCTTCGACGTCTCCGTCTGGGAGATCTGGGGTGCGCTCCTGCACGGCGGCCGCCTCGTGGTGGTGCCCGAGTCCGTCGCCGGCTCACCCGATGAGCTGCACGCCCTGCTGGTCGCCGAGAAGGTCAACGTCCTGAGCCAGACCCCGTCGGCAGTGGGCATGCTCTCGCCGGAGGGCCTGGACGACACCGCCCTGGTGGTGGCCGGTGAGGCCTGCCCGGCCGAGGTGGTCGACCGGTGGGCGCCGGGACGGGTGATGATCAACGCCTACGGCCCGACCGAGGCCACCGTATACGCCGCGATGAGCACGCCGTTGGCGGGCGACTCCGGGGCCCCGCCGATCGGCTCGCCGGTTCCCGGCGCGGCGTTGTTCGTGCTGGACAAGTGGCTGCGGCCGGCGCCGGAAGGCGTGGTCGGTGAGCTGTATGTGGCCGGCCGCGGCGTCGCCACCGGCTACGCCCGCCGGTCCGGATTGACGGCCTCGCGCTTTGTGGCCTGCCCGTTCGGCGGGCCGGGCGCGCGGATGTACCGCACCGGTGACCTGGTCCGCTGGGGCGCCGACGGCCAGTTGCAGTACCTGGGTCGCGCCGACGAGCAGGTCAAGATCCGCGGCTACCGCATCGAGCTCGGCGAGATCCAGTCGGCGCTGGCCGCGCTGGACGGCGTGGACCAGGCGGCGGTGATCGCCCGCGAGGACCGCCCCGGCGACAAGCGCCTGGTGGGTTACATCACCGGGACCGCCGACCCGACCGAACTGCGCACCCAGCTGGGCAAGCGGCTGCCGGCCTACATGGTCCCGGCCGCGGTCGTCGTGCTGGAAAGCCTGCCGCTGACGGTCAATGGCAAGCTGGACAAGCGCGCCCTGCCCGCGCCCGAGTACCACAAGCGCGGCGGCCAGTACCGCGCCCCCAGCAACCACACCGAGGAGATCCTGGCCGGCATCTACGCCCAGGTGCTGGGTGTGGAGCGGGTCGGTGTGGACGACTCGTTCTTCGATCTGGGCGGCGACAGCATCCTGTCGATGCAGGTGGTGGCCCGCGCCCGCGCGGCCGGCGTGATGTGCCGCCCGCGCGACGTGTTCGTCGAACAGACCGTCGCCCGGCTGGCCCGCGTGGCCACTGACGGCGCCGACCAGGACGACGTGGTCGACGAGGGGATCGGGCCGGTGCTGGCCACCCCGGTCATGCACTGGCTGCAAACCGTGCAAGGCCCGATCGACGACTTCAACCAGACCATGGTGCTGGCCGCTCCCGCGGGCGTCACCTCCGACGACGTCGTCGTCGTGCTGCAGGCCCTGCTGGACCGGCACCCCATGCTGCGGCTGCGCGTCGAGGACGACGGCGAGGGCGGCTGGTCGCTGCACGCGCCCGAACCGGGCACCGTGCAGGCAGGCGACTGCCTGCAGACCGTCGACGAGCTGTCGGATAGCACGCTGGTGGCGGCCCGGTCCCGGCTGAACCCGGGCGCCGGAATCATGGTGAGCGCCGTCTGGGCAAGCGAGACAAGCCAATTGGCGTTGATCATCCACCACGTGGCCGTCGACGGCGTGTCGTGGCGGACCCTGATCGAGGACCTCAACATCGCCTGGGCGCAGCACCACAGCGGCCAGCCGGTGGCGCTGCCCGCCGGCGGCACCTCGTTCGCCCGCTGGTCCTCGCTGCTCGCCGAGCACGCGTTGAGCCCCGAGGTGGTCGAGCAGGCCGACGCCTGGCGCGAGGTCGTCGCCACCCCGGCCGTGCTGCCCGCGGTGCGCCCCGAGGAGGACACCTACCAGACCGCCGAGCAGCTCTCGGTGTCGCTGGACGTCGAGACCACCCGGCTGCTGCTGGGCGAGGTGCCCGCGGCGTTCCACGCCGGCGTGCAGGACATCCTGTTGATCGCGTTCGGGATGGCCTGGACGCAGTTCCTGGGTAAGAGCACGCCGATCGGCATCGACGTCGAGGGCCACGGCCGCCAGGAAGAGCTGGGCCCGCACGTCGACCTGTCCCGCACCGTCGGCTGGTTCACCACCAAATACCCGGTGTCGTTGACGGTCGACGGCCTGGACTGGTCGAACGTGGTCGCCGGCGACGACGCGCTGGGCGCGGCGGTCAAGGCCACCAAAGAGCAGCTGCGTGCCCTGCCCGACGGGCTCACCTACGGCCTGCTGCGCTACCTGAACCCCGACATCGACCTGGGTGGAACCGACCCGGTGATCGGCTTCAACTACCTGGGACGGCTCGGCGCGGCCGCCGACCTGCCCGGCGAGTTGTGGCGGCTGAGCCCGGACAGCCTGTCGCTGAGCGGCGCGGCCGCGGCGGTCGCGATGCCGCTGATGCACACCGTCGACCTCAACGCCGGCACCATGGACACCGAGGAAGGCCCGCACCTGCACGCCAACTGGACGTGGGCGGCCTCGGCGATGGACCGCGAGCAAATCAGCCGGCTCAGCCAGCTGTGGTTCGAGGCCCTCACCGGGATCTGCGCCCACGTGCAGGGCGGCGGCGGCGGGCTGACCCCGTCCGACATCGCACCCGCGCGCCTGAACCAGCGCCAGATCGACGAGCTGAGCAAGCAGCATCAGGTCGCCGACATCCTGCCGCTGACCCCGCTGCAACAGGGCCTGCTGTTCCACGCCAGCTTCGCCCAGGACCCGGGCGACGACGTCTACGCGGTGCAGCTCGGCATCACCGTGACCGGTGAGCTGGACTCGCACCGGCTGCACGACGCCGTGCACACCGTGGTCAACCGCCACCCCAACCTGGCGGCCCGGTTCTGCCCGCAGTTCGGCGAGCCCGTTCAGGTCATCCCGGCCGACCCGGTCATGGCCTGGCGGTACATCCAGCTGGGCGCCGAGGATCTGGACCCCGAACAGCGGGTGGAGGAGCTGTGCGCCGCCGAACGTGCCGCGGTCAGCGATCTGGCCAACCGGCCGGCATTCCGCGCCGCGCTGATCCGCACCGCGGACAACCGGTACCGGTTCGTGCTGACCAACCACCACATCGTCATGGACGGCTGGTCGCTGCCCATCCTGCTGCGCGAGATCCTCGCCAACTACTACGGGGACCAGCTGCCCGCGCCGGCCACCTACCGCAGCTACCTGACCTGGCTGGCCAGCCAGGATCGCACCGCCGCGCAAGCCGCGTGGCGGCAGGTGCTCGACGGATTCGACACCCCCACCCTGGTGGGACCGGCCGGCCGGATGCGGCTGGGCCGGCGGGCCGTCGAGTCCTACCGGCTGTCCGCGGAGACCACGCGCGCCCTGGGCGAGCTCGCCCGCACCTGCCACACCACCGTCAACACCGTGCTGCAGGCCGCGTGGGCGCAGCTGCTGATGCGGCTGACCGGCCAGCATGACGTCGCGTTCGGCACCGCGGTGTCGGGCCGGCCGGCCGACCTGATCGGCGCCGAGTCCATGGTGGGTCTGCTGATCAACACCGTGCCGGTGCGGGCCAGCATCACCGCGGAGACCACCGTCGCCGACGTGCTGGAGCAGTTGCAGCAACACCACAACGACACCCTCGAACACGAGCACCTGGCGCTGAGCGACATCCACCACGTGACCGGTCACGACGCGCTGTTCGACACCTTGTTCCTGTACGAGAACTATCCGATCGACACCAGCGTGCCGTTGGGCTTCCACGAGCTGGCCATCACGGATGTCACCAACCGCGAGTACAACCACTACCCGCTGTCAGTGATGGCGCTGCCGGGCCGGGAACTCGGCCTGCGCGTCGAGTTCGACACCGACGTGTTCGACGCGGCCGGCATCGAGAAGCTGACCGAGAGGTTCCAGCGGGTGCTGTCCGAGATGACGGCCGATCCGACCCGACGGCTGATGTCGCTGGACGTCGTGGACGAGCACGAGCACGCCTGGCTCGACGAGCGCGGCAACCGCGGGGTGCTGAGCCAGCCGCCGACCGCCAAGTCGATCCCCGCGATGTTCGCCGCCCAGGTGGCCAGCACCCCGGACGCGCCGGCGCTGACCTTCGACGGCAGCACGATGACGTACCGGGAGCTCGACGAGGCCGCCAACCGGATGGCGCACCTGCTGACCGAAGAGGGCGCCGGGCCGGGCGAGCGGGTCGCGCTGTTGTTCTCGCGGTCCGCCGACGCGATCGTCGCCATCCTTGCGGTGCTCAAGACCGGGGCGGCGTACCTGCCGATCGACCCGGCGCTGCCGGCCGCCCGGATCGAATTCCTGCTCACCGACGCCGAGCCGGTCGCCGTGGTCACCACCTCGGCGCTGCGGGAGCGGCTGGACGGCTGCAGCCCGACGGTCATCGACGTCGACGACCCGGCGCTGGCCAACCAGCCCGGCACGGCGCTGCCGATGCCGTCGTCGGACAACATCGCCTACGTCATCTACACCTCGGGAACCACCGGTGTCCCCAAGGGTGTGGCCGTCACGCACGCGAACGTCGCGCAGTTGGTGGAGACGCTGCACGCCGACCTGCCGGAGGCGGGGGTGTGGGCGCAGTGGCACTCACTGGTCTTCGACGTCTCAGTGCACGAGATCTGGGGCGCGCTGCTGCACGGCGGCCGCCTGGTGGTGGTGCCCGAGTCGGTCGCGGCCGCGCCCGACGAGCTGCACGCGCTGTTGGTCGCCGAACAGGTCACCGTGCTGAGCCAGACCCCGTCGGCGGTCGGCATGCTCTCGCCCGAGGGCCTGGAGTCGACGGCGCTGGTGGTTGCCGGTGAGGCCTGCCCGGTCGAGGTCGTCGACCGGTGGGCGCCGGGACGGGTGATGATCAACGCCTACGGCCCGACGGAGGCCACGGTCTACGCAGCCATGAGCGCGCCGCTGAGGAGCGGCACGGGATCGGCGTCCATCGGTTCGCCGGTGCCGCGCGCCGCGCTGTTCGTGCTGGACCGGTGGCTGCGCCCGGCACCCGAGGGTGTCGTCGGCGAGCTGTACATCGCCGGTCACGGTGTGGCGACCGGGTATTCACGCCGGCCCGGCCTGACGGCGGGGCGCTTCGTCGCCTGCCCGTTCGGCAGCCCGGGTTCGCGGATGTATCGCACCGGCGACCTGGTCCGCTGGGGCCGCGACGGTCAGCTCGAGTACCTGGGCCGCGCCGACGAGCAGGTCAAGCTGCGCGGCTACCGCATCGAGCTCGGTGAGGTGCAGGCCGCCCTGGCCGCGCTCGACGGCGTCGAGCAGGCCGCGGTGATCGCCCGCGAGGACCGCCCCGGCGACAAGCGCCTGGTCGGCTACATCACCGGAACCGCCGACCCGGTCGGCATCCGCGTCCAGCTGGCCGACCGGCTGCCCGCCTACATGGTGCCGGCCGCGGTGGTGGTGTTGGACGCGCTGCCGCTGACGGTCAACGGCAAGCTGGACAGGCGCGCCCTGCCCGCACCGGAGTACCAGAAGCGCGGCGGCGAGTACGTCGCGCCGGGCGACCCCACCGAAGAGATCGTCGCCGACGTCTTCGCCCGCGTCCTCGGCATGGACCGGGTGTCGGTCGAGGACTCCTTCTTCGAGCTGGGCGGGGACTCGCTGTCCGCGATGCGGGTGATCGCCGAGATCAACACCGCCGTCGACGGCGCGCTGTCGGTGCGCACCCTGTTCGACTCGCAAACGGTCCGCAGCCTGAGCCAGCGGATCACCAGTGGGGCCGACACCGAGGGCGCCGCCGGACCCGGCTTTGCGGCGGTGCACGGCGCCGACGCCAAGGAGGTGCACGCCCGCGACCTCACCCTGGACAAGTTCATCGACGCGACGACGCTGTCGACCGCGCCGACGCTGCCCGGGCCGAGCGCCGAGGTCCGGACGGTCCTGCTGACCGGTGCCACCGGGTTCCTGGGCCGCTACCTGGTGCTCGAATGGCTCGAGCAGCTGGAAGTCGTGGGCGGCAAGCTGATCTGCCTGGTGCGGGCCAAGTCCGACGAGGACGCGTGGGCCCGGTTGGAGAAGACCTTCAACAGCGGCGACCCGGAACTGCTGGCGCACTTCCAGGAACTGGCCGAGGAGCACCTGCAGGTCGTCGCCGGCGACAAGGGCCAGGCCAACCTCGGCCTGGACGAGGCGACCTGGCAGCGGCTGGCCGACACCGTCGACCTGATCGTCGACTCGGCGGCCGTCGTCAACGGCGTCCTGCCCTACAACGAGCTGTTCACCCCCAACGTCGGGGGCACCGCGGAGCTGATCCGGTTGGCGCTCACCACCAAGAAGAAGCCGTACGCATACGTGTCGACTTCAGACGTGGGCCGCCAGATCGACCCGGCGGCGTTCACCGAGGACGCCGACATCCGGGTCATCAGCGCCACCCGCGTCATCGACGGCGGCTACGCCAACGGGTACGGCAACAGCAAGTGGGCGGGCGAGGTCCTGTTGCGCGAGGCGCACGACCTGTGCGGGCTGCCGGTCTCGGTGTTCCGCTCCGACATGATCCTGGCCGACACCAGTTACGCCGGCCAGCTCAACGTCGCGGACATCTTCACCCGGATGATCCTGAGCGTCGTGGCCACCGGCGTCGCGCCCAAGTCGTTCTATCAGCTCGACGCCGATGGCAACCGGCAGAGCGCGCACTTCGACGGCCTGCCCGTCGAGTTCGTCGCCGAGGCGATCGCCAAGCTGGGCGCCCAGGTGATGGACGGGTTCGAGACGTACCACGTGATGAACCCGCACGACGACGGCATCGGCCTCGACCAATACGTCGATTGGCTGATCGAAGCGGGCTACCCGATCGAACGCGTCGACGACTTCGGCGAGTGGCTGCAACGCTTCGAGACCGGCCTGCGGGGTCTGCCGGAGCGGCAGCGGCAGAACTCGGTGTTGCAGATGTTGATGTTGCTGCTGCGCGACCCGAAGAACCTGCAACCCGCCGAACCGGCCCGGGGCGCCTTCGCGCCGACGGATCGCTTCCGCGCCGCCGTGCAGGAAGCGAAGGTCGGCTCCGACAACGACATCCCGCATGTGAGCGCGCCGGTGATCGTCAAGTACGTCACCGATCTGCAGCTGCTCGGTTTGCTGTAATCCCTCCGGGGAGTCCGAAAGCGGCGTGGTCCTTCCGGGCCACGCCGCTTTTGTGTCATGCGCGATTCGTTTTGATGGTCGGGTACCGGCGGCGGGGACCTGATCGCCTATAACGCGGCGATAACGGTCTATGCCGCAGTGCGTGGCGACCAACGCCGAAACCCCCCAAAACATGCCATACCGTATGGTGCTGAGAGAATCTTAACCAGTACTTGAGGTATGTATCAAGGCCTGATGGCTGAGTTAAAACCATTCTTTTGGCGGATTCACAGGACATCAAGTTTGGATAACCCTGGACCAACGGGGTGGTCGTCTATTAGCCTTCCAAACTGTTGCACTCATGTTGACTACGACGTCATCGGAGTGGGGAGCGTCAACCGTGTTGTGGCGGCGACGCTTCCCGGCCCAGTCGTCCCGGCCAACGACGAGCGGCAACCGAGGTTGCGGTCGGTCTTTGCCGACGCTACGCCCGATCGCCGGGTGAAGCGCCGCGAAGTAGACCGCGCCGAGTGCCGGGGCTACCTCGAGCAGCAGCGCACCGGGCTACGGCCCGAACGCCCGCCCGAGCGGCCCCACTCAACCGGGGGGTTGAAAGGAACGCCCTGTGGTTGGGGAGATGGATGGAGCTTGACGGCCGAACGCTTCCGCTCACTCGCGGACAGCTAGACCTATGGCTTGCGCAGCAGACGGGTCACTCCGACACGGAGTGGCAGCTGGGACTGTTCGTGCGGATCAACGGCACGGTCCAGCGCGACGCCTTGCAGTGGGCGATCCGGCAAGCCGTGCACGAAGCGGAACCGACCAGGGTCGCCTTCGTCGAGGTCGACGGCGACGTCGTCCAGCGCCCGATCGACAACCCGAACGTCGAGCTGACGTTCGACAACCTGAGCGACCTGCCCGAGCCCGTCGAAGAAGCCCGGCGCAGAGCGCTGGCCATCCAGCGAACGCCCATGCCGCTCACCGGGCCGCTGTTCAAGTTCGTTCTCTTTCAGACCCGGCGCGACGAGTACTTCTTGTTCGCCTGCTGCCACCACATCGTGATCGACGGGACCGGCGTCGGGCTGGTCGGCCATCGGATCGCCTCCATCTACTCCGCGATCGTGTCCGCCGGACCCATCCCGACGGCCGTCTTCGGCTCACTGCGCGAGCTGGTCGACTGCGAATCTCGCTACGAGGCATCCGCCGAGTACCGGGATGACGAGGCCTACTGGCTGGCGAACCTGCCGCCCGAACGCGACGGGCAGCACCGCGTCCCCGACGGCGCGGGGGAGCGTAATCCGTGGCCGTCGGCTCCGGTGGCGCTGGACCCCGGGGTGGTGCGCCGGGTGCACCGGTTCTCCGACGTGTGGGGCGTATCCCAGACGTCGGTCATCACCGCGGCCTGCGCCCTGTTGGTCCGCGGCTGGTGCCCCGACGGTCCGGAGGTGGTGCTCGATTTCCCGGTCAGCCGCCGCGTGCGCCCGGAGTTGAAGACGCTCCCCGGAATGGTTGCCGGCGTTGTGCCGCTGGTGATCACCGCCGCGCCGGCATCGACGGTCGCCGAGTTCTGCAAACACGTCGAGGCGCGCATCGACGAGGCGGTAGCGCACCAGCGATTCCCGGTGCACGCGCTCGAGCGCAAGGTCCGCGGCCTGACGAAGTCGCCGGAGCGGGTCAGCGTCAACTTCATCCCGTCGGCATTCACGTTGCCCTTCGGCGGTGTCACGGCCTCGGCCTCCTACACGAATTCCGGTCAGGCGGACGGCTTCGGCCTCATCTTCACCAGTGACGGCGACCAACTCTTCCTCAGCACCGCGGGCAGGTGGGCGCCCTGGTCCGGCCTCGACGCCCCCGACCTTGCCGCACTGCTGCAGCGGCTACTGGTTGCGATGACGGCCGACCCGACCCGGCCGCTGCTGGCGCTGGATGTGATCGACGAGAACGCGCACGCCCGGCTGGCCGCGTGGGGCAATGCGTCGGCGTTGGGTCGTGCGGTGGTGCCGGTGTCGGTGGTGGAGTTGTTCGGCGGGCAGGTGGCGCGGACTCCGGACGCGGTGGCGGTGACGTTCCGGGACCGGTCCATGACCTACCGGGAGCTCGACGAGGCCGCCAATCGGTTGGCGCATCTGCTGTTAGACCGCGGCGCGGGCCCGGGTGGGGTTGTGGCGCTGCTGTTGTCGCGGTCGGCCGAGGCGATCGTGGCGATCGTGGCGGTGCTCAAGTCCGGGGCGGCGTATCTGCCGATCGACCCGGCGCTGCCGGGCGCGCGGGTGGAGTTCATGCTGGCCGATGCCGCCCCGAGGGTCGCGGTCACCACCGCCGAGCTGGTGGATCGGCTCGAGGGGTTTGGCGGGGTGGTCATCGACGTGGCCGACCCGGCGGTGGCGGACCAGCCGAGCACCCCGCCGCCGGCGCCGGCGCCCACCGATGTGGCGCACGTGATCTACACGTCCGGCACCACCGGTGTGCCCAAAGGCGTTGCGGTCACCCAACACAACGTCGCGCAGCTGTTCGA
>NZ_LZKY01000077.1:0-941 GCF_001673055.1 Mycobacterium sp. 1245801.1 | reverse complement strand
GGGCGCCCGGCGCGGCCGGGTCGATCGGCAGGTACGCCGCCCCGGTCTTGAGCACCGCCAGGATGGCCACGATCGCCCGCGCCGACCGCGAGAACAGCACCGCCACCGACTCTCCCGGCCCCGCGCCCTGCTCGGCGAGCAGGCGCGCCAGCCTGGTGGCGGCCTCGTCGAGTTCCCGGTAGGTCATCGACGTGCTACCCCAGCTGATCGCCGCCGCGTCGGGCCGGTCGGCGACCTGCGCGTCGAACATGGCGGGAATCGACGGCAGCGCGGGCAGCGGCCGGGTCAACACCGCCCGGTTGCCGATCTGGTCCAGGCGGGTGCGCTCGGGCGCGCCGAGCAGATCGACCGACGACAGTGGCCGGCCCGGGTCGGCGGCCATCGCGAGCAGCACCCGCTCCAGCTGGTCGCGCAGCGCGTCGATGGTCGGGGTGTCGAAGATGCCGGTGTCGTACTCCACCCGCAGGCCGAGTTCCTGGCCGGACAGGGCGGCCTGCATCGTCAGCGGGTAGTGGTTGCGCTCGAACATGTTGACGTCGGCGATCGCCAGTTCGTGGTCGACGGCCATCGCGGAGGTGTCCAGCGGATAGTTCTCGTAGGCGAACAGGGTGTCGAAGAGCTGCTCGTGGCCGGTGAGCCGGTGGATCTCGTGCAACGCTAGGTGCTGGTGGTCCAGCGTGTCGGCGTGGGCGCGCTGCATCTGGTCGAGCAGCTCGGTGGTGGTGGTCGACGCCGTCATGTTGGCGCGCACCGGGACGGTGTTGATCATCAGACCCACCATCGATTCGGCGCCGAGCACCTCGGCCGGCCGGCCCGACACGGTGGTGCCGAAGGCGACGTCGTGCTGGCCGGTCAGCCAGGCCAGCAGCTGCGCCCACCCGGCTTGCAGCACGGTGCTGACGGTGGTGTGGCCGGCGCGAGCCAGTTCGCTGACCGCGCGG
>NZ_LZKY01000076.1:0-1053 GCF_001673055.1 Mycobacterium sp. 1245801.1 | reverse complement strand
CCCGAACAACTCGCCGGGCTGGCCCGCACCCTGGCCGACTGCCTCAACCCCGACGGCACCTACACCGACGACGACCGGGCCCGCCAACGCGGCCTGACCCTGGGCAACCAACAACCCGACGGCATGTCGCCGCTGCGCGGCTGGCTCACCCCCGAAACCCGCGCCACCCTGGAAGCCGTCCTAGCCAAACTCGCCGCCCCCGGCATGTGCAACCCCGACGACGACACCCCGTGTGTGGACGGCAGTCCCAGTGAACAGGTGATCGAACGGGATTCGCGCAGCACCGCCCAACGCAACCACGACGGACTCAACGCCGCACTGCGCGGCGTGCTGGCCTCCGGGAACCTGGGGCAGCACAACGGGTTACCGGCCTCCATCATCGTCACCACCACGCTGGCCGAGCTCGAAGCCGCCGCCGGGCGCGGGCTGACCGGGGGCGGCACCCTGCTGCCGATGAGCGATGTCATCCGCCTGGCCCGCCACGCCCACCACTATCTGGCCATCTTCGACAACGGCAAGGCCCTGGCGCTCTATCACACCAAACGCCTCGCCTCACCCGGCCAACGAATCATGTTGTACGCCAAAGACCGCGGCTGCTCAAACCCCGGCTGCACCGTGGGCGGCTACTACTGCGAAGTCCACAGAGAGAATGGGATGTCGCTCGCGGCGGTGGTCTGACTCTGAGGTCCATTGACGCCGCTTGGTTGTCCTTGCGTGGATTTGTCGACTGGCGCCGCGAGTGACGTGCTCGACGTCACCGACGCGACGGCTGTGACTTCATAGGAGCTTGCACCCACAAGCTGCCCATCTCTGTTGTGTCCAACCGCCAACGCCGGTGACGCCACCCATCCACCCAGAAATAGAGGACGGCAATCACCAGCATGACAACCAAACCCCCATCTCGTCACATCGTCGCAGGAGTCGACACCCACAAACGGACCCATCACGCCGCAGTGCTGGACGCCAACACCGGAAAACTGCTCGCCGACCACGAGTTCGCTGCCACGCAAGCCGGCTACCAGAAACTGCTGTCCTGGATGGGTTCTCACGGAA
>NZ_LZKY01000075.1:0-18348 GCF_001673055.1 Mycobacterium sp. 1245801.1 | reverse complement strand
TCCATCGTGGATTATTGGATAACGATCACTATATAACGACCGCTATCTGATGGCTAGCCCTGATCGGTCATACCCGCGAGGTATGGCCGGGCGCCCGATTCGGTATTGGACGGTATCCGGAGCATTGTGGAAACGTCAGTGCTGCAAACCATTTCGAGGGGTGATGAGCAGTGCTGCGCGAGGACGTCACGATCGATGCCGAGGGAGCAATTCTCCACGCGTGGTGGTACCACGGGCGGCGAGAGCGCCGAGCGGGGAGGGCGAGTTCCTGTGTGGTCATGGCGCACGGATGGACGTCAACGAAGAAGATGCACCTTGACAAGTTTGCCGAGGTGTTCGCGGCGGCGGGACTTTGCGTGCTGGTCTTCGACCATCGGGGCTGGGGCGAGTCGGGGACAGCGCCCGGCAAGCCACGCCACGAAGTCGACCCATGGGAGCAGATCCGCGACTACCAGCATGCAATCACTTACGCGCAGAACCG
This sequence comes from Mycobacterium sp. 1245801.1, assembly GCF_001673055.1. Lineage (NCBI taxonomy): Bacteria > Bacillati > Actinomycetota > Actinomycetes > Mycobacteriales > Mycobacteriaceae > Mycobacterium > Mycobacterium sp. 1245801.1. The sequence continues at coordinate 17,867 of NZ_LZKY01000075.1, read as the reverse complement.
ATCCGGGGTCGACCCCGATCGTATCGGCGTCTGGGGAACGAGCTTCTCGGCGGCGCACGCGTTCGTTGTCGCCGCGATCGACCGGCGAGTGCAGGCCGTTTGCGGCCAGGCGCCGTTCATCAGCGGCCGGTCGACCTATGCCAACCTTGCCCGGGTGAACAATCAGGTGGTCGGCCCCCAGCGGTTCACCGCGGACCGGCGAGCCCGCGCTCGCGGCGCCCCACCGGAAATGGTGCCAGTCGTCGGGGCGGAGCCGACCACGCTGGTGGGCCTGCCCACTTCGGACGCCTACGCGTTCTTCACCGAGGCGCGCGCGGCGCTGGATCCGCAATGGCCCAACGAGGTCTCGTTGCGAAGCGTGGACAACTTCTACGGGTACGAACCGGCGCGCTACCTGCCCGACATCACACCAACGCCGTTGCTCATGATCGTCGGTCGCGAGGACAACTTGACCGGTGGGAGCCTGGCGGCGGCCGCGTACCAGACCGCGGCCGAACCAAAGAAGATCGTTTTCGTGCCCGGCGGCCACTTCGCGGCGTACACGGGCGACGGGTTCGCGCTGGCGGCCGGGGCGGCCCGGGACTGGTTCGCGACGCACCTCGGCTAGGAGAGCACGCGTCAAACGACCCAAGGTCGCTAAGCCCGCGTGCCGCCGCCGGTCATATGCGTCGTTTGCCGGGTGAAATGAGCCTGTCCGCGGTCTTATTCGCGGCGTCGAGCACCTCGGCCTGCCTGGCGGGATCAGACATGGCGCGCGAGATCGACACCGCTCCCACCATCAGCGCGACCAGGCTCCACGCCCGGCGTTCCGGGTCCGCGCCGTCAAATAGCTCCGCCATCCGCCCCGCCAGCGCGTTGATCTTGTGTTCGTACGCGTCCCGAGTGGACACTCCCGCCCGCGCCACATCGGCGCTGAGGGTCGGCATCACGCATCCGTCGTCCGGATTTTCCACGTGGTAGGCGCTGAGGTATTCCGCGACAAACGCTTTCAGCTTCGCCCTGCGTTCGGCCCTCGTGCCCGATTTCGTGTCGGAAACGAAAGGTTCACCGACGGCGGCCTCGACAATCGCCTCAAGCATCGCTTCCTTGTTGGCGAAGTTTGAATAGAAGGCCCCCGAGGTCACGTCCGCCGCCGCGGCCAGCCCGTCCACCCCGATCCCGTTGAAACCCGCGACCTTCATCGAGCGCGTGCCCGCACGGAGTAACGCGGCGCGCGCCTTAGCCTTCTGATCTGCCGGATATCTCATGAAGTGAACCCTTGTAGCATAACTATCGATATCTTACGTTCGCGAGGTCGGATCGATCGTCTGTCCGGCACAGGCCAGCGCGGCTGTAATGAAGTCGTCGCGCGCCGCATCAGTGATCGTGGCGTCCCACGCCAGCACCACCCGGCTGGGAGCGAGGCCGTCGGCCGGCACTACCCGCAAGTCTGGCCGCCGGTACGACACGGCCGTCGACCGAGGCAGAACTGCGAAACCTGCGCCGGCAGCGACTAATTCAAGCTTCTGCTCGACCCCGCTGACCGACGACTGCACTGCCGCGCGGCGCAACTCCGGGCTGGCGATGGCGTACCACTCGGGCACCGATGCGGGGTTCTGCAGCAACCGTCGCGCCGCCAAATCGTCCAGCGATACCGACGGCCGCTCGGCCAAAGGATCACCGACGGGCAGCACTACGTCGCGCGGCTCCTCAAGGAGCGGCGCTGTCGCCAGGCCGGACAGGTCGAATGGCGAGCGAGCGTAGACGACCTGCACATCGCCGCGGCGGATCACTTCGGCCTGCTCGTTCCAGGTCACCGGCACGATCACCGTGCGGCGAGCCGGGTCGCCCGCCTCGAACGCCCGGGCGGCAGCGGTCGCCAACAGCCCGGGTAGTACGCCGACCGTGACCACTACGGCGGGGGCTTCGGCCTGCGCTAGCCGCTGCTGCAGCGCCTGCACTTCCGTGAGCAAGAAACGGCCGTCGTCGAGTAGCCGCAAACCGGCAGCGGTCAGCGTCGTCCCGCGGGTGCCCCGATTGAGCAGCTTGATTCCCAGCTCGTGCTCGAGCGCGCGAATTTGACGGGACAGCACCGGTTGGGCGATGTGCAGGCGTGCCGCGGCCCGGCCAAAGTTGAGTTCCTCCGCCACCGCGACGAAGTAACGCAGCTTGCGCATATCCAGATCCACTGGAGCCATACCCAGAGGGTATCGCCCCCGGACGAGAAGGGTGTTGGACGAGTAGGAGCCCCCTCCTTGACCCTGAATACATGAGTCTGCACAACCAACGCGTCCTGATCATCGGGGGGACATCGGGCATCGGCCTGGCCGTGGCTGCGGCAGCCGCCGAGCGCGGCGCCACCCCCATCGTCGCCTCACGCCGGACGCCGAGTGTTGAGCGCGCGCTGGGCTCGCTGCCCGCCGGCGCGGTCGGCGCCACCGTTGACCTCGCGGACCCCGCGTCCATCGAGCGACTGGCCGAACGGGTCGGCCCGGTCAACCACCTTGTCTACACCGCGGGCGAGCCGCTGGAGATGGTGCCGCTGGCCGGGCTGACACCTGACGTTATCGCCGGCTTCTACCAAACCCGCTTCATCGGGGCGTGCAGCGCGGCCCGGGTGCTCGGGCCGCTCCTGCCCGCGGGTGGTTCGATCACGCTGACCAGCGGATCGGCCGCCGAGCAGCCGGAATTCGGCGCGTTGCCGGTAAGTCTGTGCGGCGCAATGAATGCGCTGACCGCCGCTCTGGCGGTCGAGCTGGCGCCGGTGCGGGTGAATGCTGTCGCCCCAGGTGTAGTGCGCTCGCCGCTGTGGGACAACATGGGCAGGGAGGATCGCGACGCGATGTTCGCTGCCGCAGCAGAACGGATCCCGCTGACCAGGATCGCCGAGGCCGACGAGGTGGCACGGGCCTACCTGTACTGCATCGAGCAGACATACTCCACAGGAGCGGTCGTCAAGGTCGACGGCGGCAGCGTCCTCGTCTAGTCGTTAGGTTGCCGGTCCGAAGGGAACACGTGGGGGCTGTGAATGCGGGCGTGCCGGCAGCCGGAGTTGGTTGGGGTCTTCACAGCTCGGCCACTAATTTCGCGTGCAGCTCGGATGCCAGCGAGTTCAGCGCGGTTGCCAGCGCACGTTTGACGGGATCGTCGTCGATGCCGGCGATCAACTCGCCATCGATCTTGTTGATGTCGGGGCGTAGCCGCAGCAGTTGGGTGAAGCTGGCATATCCGGCACCGGCATCATCGGCTGCCACGGATATGCCGCGATCACGCAGATGCGTCAGACCTGCGTGTCGGGTGCGGTGTGAGGATCATTGATGCCTCTCCAGTCGCGGGTCGTCAGACGAGGTCTCGGCGAATCGCACGTTGCCGATGTATCCGCGTTCGGGCAGCCGCGGTTTCGACAGGGAGCACTCTCAGGATGTGTGCACCGATTGCGTGCCCGAGTCACTGCCCGATCTCGCTTCCCGCCTAATCACTTGCCACAGGCTTGGAGTGTTTTCAGTGGTCGACACGATCACGGTGCGACGGACCGCCGCCGCGTCAGCGGCCACGGCCACCAGATAGTCGGCCAAATCGACGCGCGCAGTGAACGCACCGACGGGATCAACCTCTCCACACAGGTACCGGGTGCGCTCGGGAAGATCGAACAGCCCTGATGGGCGAACAACCGTCCAATCGAGGCCGCTGGCACGCACGATCTTCTCCATGCGCCGGATGTCGTCATAAACAGTCTTGCCGATCGTGCGAGTCAGGACCGGCTCGATCAGCCGGAGCGACAACGGAACTCGCGACCGACGCACAGGAAATGCAGCTGTCGAGCTGACCACCACAAGGCGCCGGGTGCGCGCGCTGTGCATGGCGGTCACGATGTTTCCGGTTCCGAGCGAGTACGTGTCTACTGCGCCCCGAGTGAACGTGACACCCAGCGTTGACACCACCGTATCGACACCCTCGACGAGTGGCCGGACCGCCGCGGCATCCCGCGCATCAGCCCCGGCGACGGTCGGCCTCGGCCCTGCCAACGGGAACTCACCTGGCCTTCGGGTCACCGCGACCACATCATGGCCGGCACCGAGGGCGATCGCAGTCGCCAGCCGGCCGGTTTGGCCATTGGCTCCAAAGATGACCAGCTTCATGACTTCTCCTCTACTATGCACTATTAGTGATTATCACTATAAATGATGACCATGTGCGTTGCTAGACTCCGGTCTATGACGAGGGTCGCAAAAGGCATCGCCAGTCTCGATGAACGCATCCCATTTCTGTTGTCGCAGTTGGGCTCCTACGTGGCGGCCGAGTTTCAGCGCCTGATCGCAGACAGCGGCGTGCAACCGCGCACCTATGCGGTGCTGGCTGCGCTGGCGGCGCGCAATGGCCAGTCGCAACGCGAGTTGGCGGCGCAGCTGAGCATCCACCGCAATGTGATGGTCAACATCATTGACGCGCTGGAAGCCGATGGCCTGGTGCAACGCAGGCCGCATCCCGCTGATCGGCGGGCGTTCGCGATCACCCTGACCGAGCGGGGCCACCGACTTCTGCTCAAGCTGGATGGGTCCGCCCGCGCGCTCGAAGATGTGGTCACCGCTGACCTTTCGGCACGCGAACGCGACACCCTGCGCAGCCTGTTGCAGCAAGTCGCCGGTAGCGCCGGACTGATATCGGGTGTGCACCCTGGATTGTCTGATGATCTTGCAAACTGCTGACCCGGTGGCCACCAGGTGGGCGCGTGAGCGTCAACGCACCCGTGTCAGGCTGCCGCGGTGTCGGCCGCCAACGCGAGAAGCGGGATGAGCACCACGGCGAACCCGAGAACAGCGATCGCGGTCACCCGGCGGTCCCCGACCAGTTTGTAGAGCAGGTATGGTCCCGCGATCCAGTACAGCTGAGCGGTGATCAGTCCGGGGAAGTAGGCGCCGAGCATGATGCTCCACCACGTGTGCGCGATGGCGTTGCCTATCGCGCCGTAGAAGATGAAAAAAATGGCGGGAACGATTGCGAAGCGCAGCCGAGTGGTCAACGCGATCACGCAGGCGACGATCATGACCGCGTAGGCGCTCATGTTGACCGAGACGAAGGCGTCATTCGAGTAGGGAGCCCCACCGTAGAGCTCGGCGAAGTGGGTTCGAAAGCCGGTGACGAATTCCTCGGTGAAGTGCACGAATTGCACAGCCAGGACGCAGCAGAAGGCGGGTAGGAATCTGTTGACCGTGGGCAGCGGCAGCCGACTTCGATAGCACCACACAAACAGCAACCAGGTGGCGACGGCCCCCGGGATGAAGGTGACTTTCAGGCTGGCCCCATGGCTGGCAAGCCAGAACCCGACGCCCATCGTCACAGCGATCAGCGTGCCGGGCACGAGGTCCCGCTTCGCGATGGCGCGGTCGCCAGGCGCGCCGGCAACGCGCGCATCCAACTGGTCGACGAGCGGCTGAAATGACATGCTGGCTCCTAAAACGAATATTCGTTCTTTATAGTGAAACGAGCGTTCGCTGTCAAGGTAGAATCCGTGGTGATATGCCGAAAGTGACCGATGAGCACGTCGCGGCAAGGCGCCGCCAGATCTTGTCAGCGGCGCTTGCTTGCTTTGCGCGCGATGGGTTCCACCGCACTACGATGCAGGAGATCTTCAAAGAATCCGACCTCAGTCCGGGTGCGGTATACAGCTATTTCGAAGGCAAGGACGACCTCGTACGCGCCATCATCGCCGAGACGATGGGGTTCCTCACTCAAGCGGCGACGGTGATCACCGAAGCCCTGCCTGGTGGCCGTCTACGCCGGCCCGGCGAAGCGTTGGCAGAATTGATAGAGCAAAACCGCAACGTCGAACTGGGCACCGTCGAACAGCGCGCCCGTATCTTCCCCCACCTGATCGGGGAACAACAGCGCGACCCGGAACTCAACGCCGCCGCCCGCGCTGGGCTTTCGCGCCTACGCGACGGCTTTGCGACACTCGCGCAGGCCGCGCAAGAGCGCGGCGAACTCGCCGCGGCGATCGACCCCGATCAGTTCGGGCGGCTGGCTATGTCTCTGCTGCAGGGTGCCTTGATCCAGATCAGCGTGTACGGCGACGATATGGACCTCGACGCCTATGTCCGCACGGCCGTCGCTCTGCTTGACACGCCGCACGAGTCCGCTACCCGCCAAAGTTGACGCTGGGCATTCCGGATGCCGTGGCGTAATGGCCCGCGGGACTTGGGATTCGAGGCTCGCGCGTAGGCACTCTTGGCGGATTCGCCTGCGTTCGCCATTCATGTGAGAAATTTGCCATCCAAAATGAGAACCGACAGCGGCAGAGGGCTACCATCTCCTGGTACTCCAAAGATGCCATTGACCAATGTCACCATTTGGTGTTGACTGCGTTGCATGACGGACGGCGTTCCGGCTCGCGGGTCATTGCGATCCCGCGGCGCGGCAGCGGTAAGTGCGTACACCCTGCGGCCAATCACCAGCGTGATCCCGCCCGAACGGGCGTGGGGTCTGTGGTTATCGCGCCAGATCGTCGCCAGGATCATGGGGACATTCGGCCCCTCGCTCGCGGGCACCCGCGTCGAATCCGTCGACACCAGGCTGCCCGACGGTCGGCGCGTCAAGGGCGAATGGGTCTATGGACCGCGCACGCCCACCAGCGGCACCGAGCGATCGTCGACGAGCGAGGGTGCGATCTACTACGTGCACGGCAGCGGCTACGCCGTGTGCTCGCCAAAGACCCACCGCCGCTTGACATCCTGGTTATCGGCCCTGACCGGGCTGCCGGTGTTCTGCATCGACTACCGACTCGCTCCGAAGCATCGCTTCCCCACCGCGGCCGACGACGTCCGCGCCGGCTGGGACTGGCTGGTCGACACGGGCATTGTTCCGCCGAAACACATTGTGATCGCTGGGGATTCGGCGGGTGGTCACCTGTCCGTCGACTTGCTGCTGCAACCCGGGGTCGAGCACCCCGCCGCCATGGTGCTGTTCTCGCCCTTGTACGACCTCACGTTCGAACTGGCGCTGGCCCGTGAGCGGATACGCCCCGATCCCGCCACGCGGGCGGCGAACGCGGTCCGCCTCGTCGGCCTCTACCACAGCGGCATCGACCTCACCCATCAGCGGCTGACGCTCGACGTCGCCGGCGGCCACGCACTCCCCCCGACTCTGATCCAGGCCGGCGGCGCCGAGATGCTGCAGGAGGACGCGCGCCAGCTCGCCGCCGACATCCAAATTGCCGGTGGCAGATGCGAACTGCAGATCTGGCCCCATCAGGTCCACGTCTTTCAGGCGCTGCCGCGCATGACACCGGAGGCCGCCAAGGCGATGGCCTACGTCGCGCGCTTCATCGCGCACGCCCTGCAGGATGCGCGCGCCGTCACCGAAGGGACCCGCTGACATGTTGGACAGACTCCTCCACAGGCCGAAAACGAGCCAGGGCGCCTCGGCCGTGGTGACCGGCGCCGGCAGCGGCATCGGGGCCGCGTTCGCCGTCGAACTCGGCAAGCGCGGCGGCGCTGTCGTGTGCAGCGACATCGACCAGGCCGCCGCACAGCAAACGGCCGACACGATCACCGAGCAGGGCGCCAAGGCGACCGCCATCCGTTGCGACGTATCGAGATTCGAGGATGTGCAGGCGCTGGCCGAACAGTCGCAGGCCTGGTTCGCGGCCCCACCCACGCTGGTCATCAACAACGCCGGTGTCGGCGCGGGCGGTGCCGCCATCGGTGACGCACCGCTGGACGATTGGGGGTGGACCCTGGGCATCAACCTGTGGGGGCCTATCCACGGCTGCCACGTGTTCGCCCCGATCCTGCGCGAGGCCGAGCGGTCACGCGCCCCCCGCGGCATCATCAACGTGGCCTCGGCCGCGGCGTTCGGAGCGGCGCCCGGCATGGCCGCCTACAACGTCAGCAAGGCCGGTGTGCTCTCACTCTCGGAAACCCTTGCCGCCGAATTGGCCGGCACGCCGGTGCGGGTCACGGTGCTGTGCCCCACCTTCGTCAAGACGAACATCCTCGAATCCGGCAGGATCAGCGAGCAATCGAGCGAGCTGGCCGCAAAACTGATGCGCTGGACCGGATTATCCGCCGAGAAGGTCGCACGGGACTGCCTGGACGCTCACGACCGCGGCGAGCTGTACTGCATGCCGCAATTCGACGCCAAGATCGGCTGGAACATCAAACGGCTGGCCCCACAGACCTATACGCGTGCGGCCGGCCTTGTGTCCCGCATCAACCTGCCCTGATCACCGAACGAAAAGGAGCTCCCGATGGCCATCGACATGGAAGCCATGCTTGCCAAGATCAAAGACCGCCAGTGGGCACTCGCCGACATCGACTGGGATGCGCCCGGCGCCGAACTGATCAGTGACGAACAGCGGCCACAGCTCAAGGCTTTCATGGCCGACCTGTGCTGGATCGAAAACATCGGGGCCAGGGGCTTCGCGGCGCTGGCGAAGAAGGCACCCACACCGACCATCGCCGAGATCTACCGCTACTTCCACGCCGAGGAGCAGCGCCACGCCAACGCCGAACTGGCGCTGATGAAGCGCTGGGGCATGCTCGCAGACGGCGAGATTCCCGAGCCGAATGTGAACATACGGTTGGCGATCGACTGGTTGGACCGCTGGGCCGACGACATGCCGCTGTCCCTGCTGGGCACCGTCATTCCGATGCTCGAAGTCGCACTGGACGGTGCCCTGTTGAAATTCCTCCTCGACGAGGTGCACGACCCGCTTTGCCACCAGGTTTTCGAGAAGATCAACAATGACGAATCACGCCATCTGGTCGTCGATTTCGAAGTTCTCGACATGATCGGACACGCGAAGATCCGACGGTTGCTGATCGACTTCGTCGGCCACAATGCCACTCCGGGTCTCATCATCGGTGCGATCATGGGCGCGCCGCTGATCAACAGGATCCGCAACGAGATCACCGCCATGGGTATGGAGCCAGAACGCCTCTACCGGGCTGTCAAGCGGTTTAAGGAGCTTGGTGACCGCGGCGAAAGCACCAGGCGGGTGCCGACTTATCGTTTCCTGAGGCGCTACGCCGGAGTGGTCACCAACCCGCGCCACCCGTACCACTTGTTGGCGAATTCGATGGTGTGGCTTTCCGACCGGTACCCGCGGCCGCTGCTGCCGTCGGTACCCACCTGGGTCGGAGAACTCACCCACGAGCCGGCGGCATGACCGTGGCGAACAACCGCGCCCACGCGGCGCTCATCATCGGGGCCGGTTTCACCGGCCTGGGGGCGGCCATCCGTCTGGCCGAGGCCGGCATCGACGACGTCGTGCTGCTCGAACGCGCCGACCGCGTCGGCGGGACCTGGCGCGACACAACGTATCCCGGCGCCAGCTGTGACGTCCCGTCGCTGCTGTACTCCTACTCCTTCGTCAAGAACCCGACCTGGTCACGCACCTACTCACCCGCCCCCGAGATCTACCGCCACCTCGAGGACATGGCGAACCGGTTCGACATCCGCAGCCGCATCAGGTTCGGCCACGAAGTCAAGGACTTGACCTTCGACGAGGAAGCCGGCATCTGGACCGCGACCACCAAGAACCGCAAGAGGTTTCGCGCCCGCACCGTCGTGCTCGCCTCGGGCCCCTTGTCCGACGTCAGCTTCCCCGACATCCGGGGCCTGGACAGCTACCGCGGACACAAGATTCACAGCGCACGCTGGGATCACGACTACGACTTCGCCGGCAAGCGGGTCGCGGTCATCGGTACCGGCGCCAGCGCCATCCAGATCGTCCCGGAGCTGGTCAAGCGCGCCGGATTCGTCAAGGTCTTTCAGCGCACACCGTGCTGGGTGTTGCCACGCTTGGACGTCGCCACCCCGCCGGCCGTGCAATCCTTGTTCACCAAACTCCCTGCTACCCAACAGCTTGCGCGCCAGGCGCTGTACTGGGGCCACGAGGCAAGCGCCACGGCCCTGGTCTGGGACACACCGCTGACGTCGCTGGTCGCCCGGCTGGGGCGGGCCCACCTGCGCGCCCAGGTGAAAGACCCGTGGCTGCGCCGTCAGCTGACGCCGGACTTCCGACCCGGATGCAAACGCATGCTGGTGTCCAGCGACTACTACCCGGCGCTGCAACGCGACAACTGCAAGCTCATCGACTGGCCGATCGCCACGTTGAGCCCGGTCGGCATTCGCACCAGCGACGGCATCGAGCACCACCTCGACTGCATCGTCTTCGCCACCGGCTACGACGTGCATCTCACCGGTCCGCCCTTTCCGGTCACCGGGCTCGGCGGTCGCTCGCTGGCCGCCGAATGGGCCGCCGGCGCACAGGCTTACAAGAGCATCAACGTGCACGGGTATCCGAACCTGTTCGTCATGACCGGGCCCAATTCCGGACCGGGCCACAACTCGCTGCTGGTCTACATCGAGGGTCAGCTCGACTACGCCGTGCGCGGCATCACCACCATCCTCAACGACGACCTGCGTTATCTCGACGTGCTTGACGAGGTCCAGCGTCGGCACAACGAGGACCTTCAGCGCCGGCTCACCAAGACGACCTGGATGTCGGGGTGCCGCAGTTGGTACCTCACCAAGGACGGATTCAACGGGTCGATGTACCCAGGTTTCGCGACGCAGTATCTTCGCCAGATGAGGGATTTTCGATACGAGGACTACCAGGCGGTGGCACGCCGCGCCCAGACCCAGGCCACCGCGTCGGCCTGAAGGCCACACCGACATGGCCACCGAGCGCGCATCGCGGCCCGAACCCGGCACCATCGCCGGCGTGCTGCACAACGTGCGGCGCGCACCCAAGCGCGTGCGGCGCCAATCGCGGGAATACCGCCAACTCATCGAGGGGGCGGTGTCCCAGCTTTTCGAGTCGGCCGTCCGGCAGCCGCACGGCGACGCGAACTCCGGTGAATATCGGATCGACGACCTGGCCCGGCTGGCCGGCACCACCACCCGCAACATCCGCGTCTACCGTGACCGCGGGTTGCTGCCGCCCCCGCTGCGGGTGGGGCGCATCGCCCTGTTCAACGACACCCACCTGACCCGGCTGCGACTCATCACGTCGATGCTCGACCGCGGCTACAACATCGCGCACGTGCGAGAAATGCTGAGCGCGTGGGAGGAAGGCAAGAACCTCGGCGACGTGCTGGGTCTGGAAACCGCCATCGTAGGCACCTGGACGACGGAGAAGCCGGAAACCGTATCGCTGACCGACGCCCAGCGACTGGTCGACGACGCCGATGCGTTCGAGCGCCTGGTGGCGCTTCAGGTGATCCGGATCGATGGGACACAGGCCACCATCACCCGCCCGAAACTGATCGAGGCGTTCAACGAAATCCGCGACTACGGCGTCAAATTGGACAAGCTGATCGACCTGCACGAACAGATCGTCCCCGAGATCGACAAGATCAGCGACATGCTGGTGCGCGCCGGGGCCGAACACGTGCTCGACCGCATCAAGCCCGGCGAACCGCTGCCTGCCGACGCCGAAATCGCAGAGCTGATCACCATGTTGGTGCGCTTCCGGACCCAGGCGGTGGCGACCGTGACCGCCACGCTCGCGTCGTCCATCGAATCCAATATTGAGTCGCTCGTCGGCCGCATCCTGACCGACTATCTCGAATCGACCTCTTCGGTCTGAGGCCGGCGTGCGCGCACCTGACCGCTTAACCTATTGGCGCGCAATCAGATACGGCGCCAACGTGGACAGCTTCTCGCAGGTCTCTTCGAACTCGCGATCGGGGGTGGACTCTTCGATGATGCCCGCACCCGCCCGCAGCCACGTTTTACCGTCACGTTCGTAGGCCGCCCGCAGCGTCAGCGCCGCATCCAGGCCGCCGTCGGCCGAAATCATCACGACCGCACCCGAATACAGCCCGCGCGGGCCCTCGTCGAGGCGCATGATCGCTTCGACGCCACCGGCTTTCGGGATGCCCGACGCGGTGACCGCCGGGAACAGCGCTTCGAGCGCGTCCATCCGGTCGTTCGAGGTGTCGAGCCGACCGCTGACCGTGGAGCCGAGGTGCTGCACGCTCCCCCGTTCCCGCACGGTCATGAAATCGGTGACGACGGCGGTACCCGGTTCGGCGATCTCGGTCATTTCCTGCAGCGAGCTTCGTACCGAAATGGCGTGCTCGACAATCTCTTTGGAATTCGACTCCAGGTCGTCGCGGGCCTGGCGGTCATGGACCTCGCCGCGCCCGAGCGCGCGGGTACCCGCCAGCGGCTCGGTCACCACGACGCCGTCCTGGTGCACGGCCGCGACCAGTTCGGGGCTATAACCCACGGCGCGAATTCCGCCCAGCCGCAGCAGAAACGACCTCACCGGGGTGTTGTGCCGCCGGGCCAGCCGATAGGTGGACGGGAAGTCGAGCGGGAAAGGCACATCGAGTGAGCGGGAAAGGATGACCTTGTGGTAGCGGCCCGCGGCGATCTCGCCCACGGCCGCCGCGACCCGATCGCGGTAGCGGGACGGGTCGGCGACCACGTCGACCGCCGACGCGGCGCGCACGTCGGGCACGCCGTCGCCGAGCACACCCAGGACTGCGTCCCGGTGGTCGGCCGAGGTACCGAACAGGCGGACCCCCTCCCGGGTCACCACGATGCGACCGTTCGGCCAAAAGACCCTAGCCAGTGGGGTTCCCGGCGCCAGCCGCTGCTGCAGCCCGTAGCGGTACACGCCGAATTCGAAGGCGATCCAGCCGAAGAGTTGATCGGTCTCCAGCAGCAGCCGGTCGATGGCTTCACCGAGAACCGGGCCCGGCCGGCCCGACCATTGCTGGCATTGGGTCACGCCGGCGCGGATCACCCGCAGCTCGTCGCTGTCCAGCTCGATCATGGCGCGCACGCCGGTGGCGAGCACCCATTCACCGCCGCGCTCGTAGAGCAGATACTCTTCCCCGACGCGCTCGGACAGCACCACGGCCAACTCGGCCGCCAGGTCCGCCGGATCGATATGCACGGGAAGCGGGATCGACGGCGACTCAGAGCCGGCGGAACTTGTCTCGACGCTGACCTCGGTCACGGTTAGTAAATGTAGCCTAACCTATGTAGCTGCGCGCAACCGCTCCCGCCAAGTGACCCCGCGATTGCCCCGTTCAGCTAAAACTCCCGCGGAGTTAAAGCCTCGGCCGGCCCGCGGCCGGCGGCCCGCCCCTGGCGAGACACCGGCGCCTGCGACCCGTTCATGCAGGCAGAGCAGGGTAAAGGACGTCGCCGTGGTGCCGGCCCTACAGGCCCCTGTGAAGATCGCCACTCCAAAGCTTTCCCAAGCGTTTACGTTGCGGCCGCACAAACCGTCGCTGCGGCAGCCAGACTTTTCGTAGCGCGCACTGCCCACCGGAGCCCGCATCCGCCGGATTGGAGGAACACGATGTTCATCATTCGGCTTTTCAACGGCGAGGAAGTGCATGCGAGCGAAGGCGACGAGCTCGAAATCAATCCACAGACCGGCGTGCTTTCGGTTTCCCGGATCGACGGATTCGAGGAAATAACCACGCATTACTCGCCGTCGGCGTGGCTTTCGGTGACGCACCGCCAAAAGGGGGCCGGCGTGCGGCCCTCGCTCGTCCCGTCGGCCCGCTGAGCCGAATTTGACTACACAGTAAACGCACAGCACCTTCACACCAAACTCGCGGCCGCCGCTGCGCCCTCGGACGCGGGTTTCCTCCCCACCGATTTGGCTTTGACCAGTGCTTTTGTCGGTTATCAACAGCGATGGGACACGCCGCCGCCCTGTGTGCTTTCAAGTGGCGACGGGCCGGCGGCGGGGATAAATTCTTGACGGTCGTCGGGATGTTTCGTGGTTGCTCCGCTTGCGGACGGTGCTTCCCCAGATCAGCGCTTTAACCAACGGAGGCATCGATGCTGCAAGAGTTCTGGCACAACTTCACCCATAACCTGTTCAAACCGCTACTGCTGTTCTTTTACTTCGGATTTCTGATTCCCATCCTGAAGGTGCGGTTCGAATTCCCCTATGTGATCTATCAGGGATTGACGATGTACCTGTTGCTGGCCATCGGCTGGCACGGCGGGGAAGAGCTCGCCCAGGTCAGCGCATCGAGCGTCGGTGCCATCGTCGGCTTCATGGTGTTGGGCTTCGCGCTGAACTGCCTGATCGGCGGGTTGGCCTATTTGGGGCTCAGCCGCCTGAAATCGCTACGCAAAGTCGACCGCGCGACGATCGCCGGCTACTACGGGTCTGACTCGGCGGGAACCTTCGCCACCTGCGTGGCCGTCCTGACCGCGGTGAACATCGCTTTCAACGCCTACATGCCGGTGATGCTGGCCGTCATGGAGATTCCGGGCTGCCTGGTGGCGCTGTATTTCGTTGCGCGACTGCGCCACCGGGGCATGGACTCCGCCGGCTATATGCCCGACGAGGCCGGCTATACACCGCCGGTCAAGGTCGGGGTCGGCCCGGGCACCGCCGCGCGCCCTCCCCACGGCCAGAGCCTCGAGAGCCAGGAGGAAGCGGCCATCGAGCAGGAGCTGGAGCTCTCGCTGGAAAAGCTGGAGCATCCGGATTGGGAGCCCGACCAGAGCCCGCCGCGCCCGAAGGGCAAGCGGGTGCCCATCTTCTCCCGGGAGCTGTTTCAGGAAGTCTTTCTCAATCCTGGCCTCGTCCTTTTGATGGGGGGCATCATCATCGGTCTGGTCAGCGGGCTGCAGGGACAGAAGGTCGTGGCCGACGACGACAAATTCTTCGTGATGGCCTTCCAGGGCGTGCTGTGTCTGTTCCTGCTCGAGATGGGCATGACGGCGTCGCGCAAACTGAAGGACCTTCGCACCGCCGGACCCGGATTCATCGTGTTCGGCCTGGTGGCACCGAATGTCTTTGCGACGCTGGGCATTATCGTCGCCTGCAGCTACGCGTCGCTGACCCACACCGATTTCAAGACCGGAACCTACGTGCTGTTCGCGGTTCTCTGCGGTGCGGCCTCCTACATCGCCGTCCCCGCGGTCCAGCGCCTGGCGATCCCGGAGGCCAGCCCGACGTTGCCGCTGGCCGCCTCACTGGGTCTGACGTTCTCCTACAACGTCACCGTGGGCATCCCGCTCTACATCGAGATCGCCCGCGTCTTCGAGCGCTGGTTCGGGGTCTGACCGCGCGGACGACGCCGCTACCCCAGGATCGTTCGCACCACGGCGTCGGCCAGCAGCCGGCCGCGCGGAGTCAGCACCAGCCTGTCACCGTCGGACACCAACAGCCCGTCGGTGACCACGCCGTCGGCGCGGCCGCGCTCGGCGGAACTGAGCAGGCCAACCGGAAGTCCTTGGCGTAGACGCGTTTTCAACAACACGTCCTCGGTGTGCAAGGCGTCGGCATCGAGCTGCTCGAATCCGGCCACCGGCAGCTCCGCGGCGCTCAACAGTTCCGCATACGCGTTGGGATGCTTGACATTCCACCACCGCGTCGTGCCGAGGTAGCCGTGCGCGCCCGGTCCGGCGCCCCACCACTGGCCGCCGTCCCAGTAGCCCAGGTTGTGGCGGCATTCACCGCCGGGTCGCGACCAGTTGGAGACTTCGTACCAAGACATCCCGGCCTGCGACAGTCGCGCATCGACCAATTCGTAGCGGTGGGCCAGGACGTCGTCGTCCGGTGGGGCCAGTTCGCCGCGACGGACCCGCCGGGCCAGCGCGGTGCCCTCCTCGACCACGAGCGCATAGGCGGACACGTGATCCACGCCGGTCTCGATCGCCGTGTCGACCGAGCGCAGCAGGTCGTCGTCGGACTCCCCCGGAGTTCCGTAGATCAGGTCGAGGCTGACGTGCTCGAAACCGGCCGCCAAGGCTTCGCGGGCGGCGGCCGCGGACCGGTTCGGGGTGTGAATGCGGTCGAGGACGCCCAGCACTCTCGGCGACACCGACTGCATCCCCAGCGATACCCGGGTGAAGCCGGCCGCGCGGATGGCGTCGAAGAAATCCGGCCATGCCGACTCGGGGTTGGCCTCGGTGGTGACCTCGGCGTCGGGTGCCAGCGTGAAGTGGCGGCGCAGCATGTCCAGCAGCGTGGCCATCCGCGCGCCGCCCAGCAGCGACGGCGTGCCGCCCCCGACGAACACGGTGGTCACCGGCGGTGCCTGCAACCGCGCGGCGGCCAGTTCCAGTTCGGTCCCCAGTGCGCTCAGCCACGCGTCGGGGTTGACTCCGCCCAGCTCGGCGGGGGTGTACGTATTGAAATCGCAGTAGCCGCAGCGTGTTACGCAAAACGGAACATGCACATAGATGCCAAACGGCCGCCCAGCGACCGCCCCGACGTCGGGCAGCTCGACCGGTTTTTCGCGAATGGCCATGCCAAATGATCCCACGAAGAGCGGGTGGCCCGGGGCCGTCGGCCCCGTCTGCACCGGCGGCCGTTCCGCATGGATTCACCGCACGGTGGTCCTGGGCATTCGGGGTGGGATCCCCCGTTGCGGGCCGGTAGTTTTAATCACCGTGAGCCGAGATTTGACCTGCTCGCATGGCCCTTCGGCATCCATGGCACAATGGGTGACGTGACTGTCAACCAGCCCGGCCCGCACATGGTGCTCGTGGCGCGACGGCACATTGATCTCAAGCGCGTTTGCAGCTGTATCTGTCTGCCTTGACGTGGTAGGCCCAGCCCCCCTGTGTCTCCAGCTGGCAGACGGTTTTGCGCCGCCCGAAAGTGTCGGTGAACTGCGCTCGCTGCGCTGGCGATCTTTTTGAAGGAGAGAACTTCCGATGACCACCGCCCGACCCGCGAAGGCCCGTGACGAGGGCCAATGGGCACTGGGAAATCGTGAGCCGCTGAACCCGAACGAAGAGATGAAGCAGGCCGGCGCCCCGCTGGACGTGCGGGAGCGCATCGAGACGATCTACGCCCGCAACGGCTTCGACAGCATCGACAAGAGCGACCTGCGGGGGCGTTTCCGCTGGTGGGGGCTGTACACCCAGCGCGAACAAGGCTACGACGGCACGTTCACCGGCGACGACAACGCCGAGTTGCTGGAAGCCCGGTACTTCATGATGCGGGTGCGCTGCGACGGCGGCGCGCTGTCGGCGGCCGCGTTGCGCACGGTGGGCCAGATCTCCACCGAATTCGGCCGCGACACCGCCGACATCACCGACCGCGAAAACGTGCAGTACCACTGGATCGAGGTGGAGAACGTCCCGGAAATCTGGCGGCGACTGGCCGCCGTCGGGCTGCAGACCGCCGAGGCGTGCGGCGACTGCCCGCGGGTGATCCTGGGCTCACCGCTGGCCGGTGAGTCGCTCGACGAGGTGCTGGACCCGACCTGGGCGATCGACGAGATCGTGCGCCGCTACATCGGCCAGCCAGACTTCGCCGACCTGCCGCGCAAGTACAAGACCGCGATCTCGGGTCTGCAGGACGTGGTGCACGAGGTCAACGACATCGCTTTCATCGGCGTCAACCACCCCGAGCACGGTCCCGGCCTGGACCTGTGGGTCGGTGGCGGGCTGTCGACCAACCCGATGCTGGGCCAGCGGGTCGGCGCCTGGGTGCCGCTCGAGGAGGTGCCCGAGGTGTGGCACGCGGTGACCTCGATCTTCCGCGACTACGGCTATCGGCGACTGCGCGCCAAGGCGCGGCTGAAATTCCTGGTCAAGGACTGGGGCATCGAAAAATTCCGTGAAGTTCTGGAGACCGAGTACCTCAAGCGGCCGCTGATCGACGGTCCCGCCCCCGAGCCGCTGAGGCACCCGATCGACCACGTCGGGGTGCAGCGGCTCAAGAACGGGCTCAACGCGGTGGGCGTCGCCTCCATCGCCGGTCGGGTGTCGGGCACGTCGAGGATTACCAGCTTCTGATACGGGGTGAGCCGGATCCGGTCCGAGCCGGCTTGTTCGGCGAGGTCGGCCACCGCGGTGAGGATGGTGCCCGACACCCGACCGGCGATGGAGGCGACGCCCACCGCGTTGAGCCCGTTCTTGAGCCGCTGCACCCCGACGTG
>NZ_LZKY01000074.1:0-10299 GCF_001673055.1 Mycobacterium sp. 1245801.1 | reverse complement strand
ACTCGACGTTCCACTGGGTGAAGACCTTGTCGATCAGCCGGAAGGTGCCGCCGTACGCGTCGTTCGGGATGACGACGGTGTGCCTGCCGATCGACGGCGCCGAGAGGCCGGCCGTCACCTAGGCTGAGCGTCGATGAGCGACGACGCACCCCACGAGTTCACCGGACTGGCCACCAAAGCGATCCACGCCGGCTATCGGCCGGACCCGGCGACCGGCGCGGTGAACGCCCCGATCTACGCCAGCAGCACCTTCGCCCAGGACGGCGTCGGCGCCCTGCGCGGCGGGTTCGAATACGCGCGCACCGGCAACCCGACCCGGACCGCGCTGGAAGCCGCGCTGGCCGCCGTCGAAGAGGGCGCCTACGGGCGGGCCTTCGGGTCCGGCATGGCCGCCACGGACTGCGCCCTGCGCGCGGTGCTGCGGCCCGGCGACCACGTCGTCATCCCGAACGACGCGTACGGCGGCACCTTCCGGCTGATCGACAAGGTCTTCACCCAGTGGAACGTCGAGTACACCCCGGTCGCCCTGCATGAGCTGGACGCCGTCGCCGCCGCGATCACGCCGCGAACCCGACTGATCTGGGCGGAAACGCCGACCAATCCGCTGCTTTCGATCGCCGACATCGCCGCCCTGGTCGAGCTGGGCCGGCAGAGTTCGGCAAAGGTGTTGGTGGACAACACGTTTGCCTCGCCCGCGCTGCAGCAGCCGTTGACGCTGGGTGCCGACATCGTGCTGCACTCGACCACCAAATACATCGGTGGACACTCCGACGTGGTGGGCGGCGCGCTGGTCACCAACGACAAGGAGCTGGACGAGGCGTTCGCGTTCCTGCAGAACGGTGCGGGCGCGGTGCCCGGCCCGTTCGACGCCTACCTGACCATGCGCGGCCTGAAGACCCTGGTGCTGCGCATGCAGCGGCACAGCGAAAACGCTTCGGCCGTTGCGGAATTCCTCGCCGGGCATCCCGCGGTGGGCACGGTGCTCTATCCCGGCCTGCCCTCACACCCCGGCCACCAGGTTGCCGCGCGGCAGATGCGCGGCTTCGGCGGCATGGTTTCGGTCCGCATGCGCGGCGGCCGCGCCGCCGCCCGCGACCTGTGCGCCAAGACCCGGGTGTTCATCCTGGCGGAGTCCCTGGGCGGGGTGGAGTCGCTGATCGAGCACCCCAGCGCCATGACGCATGCGTCAACGGCCGGGTCGCAATTGGAAGTCCCCGACGATCTGGTGCGCCTGTCGGTCGGCATCGAAGACATCGCCGACCTGCTGGCCGATCTGGAGCAGGCCCTGCACTAGCGGCGATCGCGAGCGCGAATGCCCTGTTAGCCGGGCGCACGTGCGATCGCGCCCGGCTGGCCGGGCGCTCGCCTAACGCGGCTGGCTAGGAGTGGTAAGGCTCCGCGCTGACCAGCGTGACCTCGACCGTGTTGCCGTTGGGCACCACGTAGCTGCGGGTCTCGCCCTCCTTGGCGTCGATCAGGGCGCCGCCCAGCGGTGAGTTGGGCGAGTAGACCTCGAGCTTGCCGTCGTTGACGCCCTCCTGGCGGGTGGCGATCAGGAAGGTCTCGGTGTCGGACTTGTCGCCGTTGTAGTAGACCTTGACCACCGAACCGGGCAGCGCGACGCCGGACTGCTTGGGCGCCTCGCCGACCTTGGCGTTGTTGAGCAGGTCCTGCAGCTGGCGGATGCGGGCCTCCTGCTGGCCCTGCTCCTCGCGGGCGGCGTGGTAGCCGCCGTTCTCGCGCAGGTCGCCCTCCTCGCGGCGGTCGTTGATCTCCGCGGCGATGATCGGACGATTCGCGATCAACTGGTCGAGCTCGGCCTTGAGCCGGTCGTGTGACTCCTGGGTCAGCCAGGTCACGGAAGTGTCCGTCATCTCGTCGTGCTCCTCGTATGTTGTTCCGCGAGTCCGCGTTGAGTCCTGTTAGCTCCGCCGCCCGGTGTGCGCGGGTGCCTCCCCGTGTGCTGCCGCTCCGTTTTGCTCACGTCCGCTAATGCAGCAACACGGTCCCAACCGGAACCGTGCATTCACCCATGTTACCACCGCGCAAACAGTTGATGACCCCATATTCGCAGTTCGCTGTGGATCTGCGAGGTCACGCCGGGCGCAGGTAGGCGGGCACATCGGTGCCGCAGCCATAGATGTCGGCGACCACCGGCGGCTCGAAGGATTTCACCGTCGTGGTCACCTGCACGGTGGCGGCATCCGACGGCGGGACCAGCAGTTCCCGGCGGCCCGTCTCGCTGCCGTCCTTCGACCGGACCCGCACGATGCAGTCCACCGGCCGGGACGGGTCCGATCGCGTCACGCTGATCGTTATCGACGCGGTCTGGTCGTCGATCACCCGATAGCCGGCCGTCGTCCCCTTGACGTCGCTGGTGCCGAACCGGTGATAACCGATGACGGCAATGACGAGTCCGGCCACCACGACCAGCGCGCCCAGCGTGACGATCACCCACCGCCGGGGGACGCGCGACAGCCGGGAGCGCCCATAGCGGGCCTCCGGACGCGGAATCGGGGCTTCGGTCATGGCTGATTTCGCCTGGTGGTGGGCTGCCCGGCACCGGCCGACAGCATGCAACGAACTAGGAACTGGAATTATAGGGTCAGACCGGGCGACCACCAGAAGTGACAAAGGGAGCACGTGAGCGAATTGCGGTTGATGGCGGTGCACGCCCACCCCGACGACGAGTCCAGCAAGGGCGCGGCCACGCTGGCCCGCTACGCCGACGAAGGCCATCGCGTCCTGGTGGTGACGTTGACCGGCGGTGAGCGCGGCGACATTCTCAACCCGGCGATGGACCTGCCGGAGGTGCACGGACACATCGCCGAGATCCGCCGTGACGAGATGGCCAAGGCCGCCGAGATCCTCGGCGTCGAGCACACCTGGCTGGGTTTCGTCGACTCGGGATTGCCCCAGGGCGACCCGCCGCCGCCGCTGCCCGAGGGCTGTTTCGCGCTGGTGCCGCTCGAGGAGTCGATCGGGGCGCTGGTCCGCGTGGTCCGCGAGTTCCGTCCGCACGTGATGACCACCTACGACGAGACCGGCGGCTACCCCCACCCCGATCACATTCGCTGCCACCAGGTTTCGGTGGGCGCGTACGAGGCGGCCGGCGACTACCGGCGCTTCCCCGACGCCGGCGAACCGTGGTCGGTGTCCAAGCTCTACTACAACCACGGGTTCCTGCGGGCCCGGATGCAGCTGCTGCACGACGAAGCCGTCAAGCACGGCCAGGAACCGCCGTTCAAGAAGTGGCTCGAGCACTGGGACGCCGCGCACGATCCGTTCGAGTCCCGGGTGACCACGCGGGTCGAATGCTCGGCGTACTTCAGCCAGCGCGACGACGCGCTGCGGGCGCACACCACCCAGATCGACCCCGACCACGACTTCTTCGCCGCTCCGATCGCCTGGCAGCAACGGCTTTGGCCCACCGAGGAATTCGAGTTGGCCCGCTCGCGGGTCCCGGTGTCGCTGCCCGAGGACGACTTGTTCGCCGGGATCGAGAGCGACGCGTGAACCACCTCTTTCTCGTCGTGACCGCCGCCGGCTGGCAGGCGGACGGGCCCCCACGCCACACCGGTCCCGACTTCGGCAAGGCCAGCCCGGTCGGGCTGCTCATCGTCGTATTGCTGGTGATCGCCACGCTGTTTCTCATCCGGTCGATGAACCGGCAGCTGAAGAAGGTGCCGGAATCGTTCGATCCCAAGCACCCGGAACCTGACCAGGCCGCCGACGAGGGCACCGACACGGTCGGCCCTTCCACCACCCCGGACGACGGGGGCGGCCCGCCGCGCGCCGCGGGACCCGGCGATGAGCCCGGCTGACCCGGCAGCGACGAATACCCTGGGGCTGGCGACCAGTCCATACCTGCGCCAGCACGCCGACAACCCCGTGCACTGGCAGCAATGGACCCCCGAGGCGCTGGCCGCCGCCGCCGAGCGCGACGTGCCGATCCTGCTCTCGGTGGGCTATGCCGCCTGCCATTGGTGCCACGTCATGGCCCACGAATCGTTCGAAGACGACGACGTGGCCGCCGCGATGAACGCCGGGTTCGTCTGCATCAAGGTCGACCGTGAGGAACGCCCGGACATCGACGCGGTGTACATGAACGCCACGGTCGCGCTCAACGGGCACGGCGGTTGGCCGATGACGTGCTTCCTGACGCCGGATGGCCGACCCTTCTTCTGTGGCACCTATTATCCGAAAGAGGGTTTCCTGCAACTTCTTTCGGCCGTCTCGACCACTTGGCGGGAGCGCCGTGGCGAGGTCGAGGAGGCCTCCGACCGCATCGCCGGCGAGTTGCGCCGGCTCTCGTCCGGTCTGCCGGGCGGTGGTCCTTCCATAGCGCCGCAGCTGTGCGACCACGCCGTCGCCACGGTGCTCGAGGACCGCGACGCGGTGCACGGCGGGTTCGGCGGTGCGCCCAAGTTCCCGCCGTCGGCGTTGCTCGAGGCGCTGCTGCGCCACTTCGAGCGCACCGGCTCACCGGAGGCGCTTACGGCGGTGACCCACACCGGCAACGCGATGGCCCGCGGCGGCATCTACGACCAGCTCGGCGGCGGCTTCGCTCGCTACAGCGTCGACAACGCCTGGGTGGTACCGCATTTCGAGAAGATGCTGTACGACAACGCGCTGCTGCTGCGCGCCTACGCGCACTGGGCCCGGCGCACCGGGGACCCGCTGGCGCGCCGGGTCACCGCGGCGACCGCCCGGTTCCTGCTCGTCGAGCTGGCCGACGGTGGGATGTTCACCTCGTCGCTGGACGCCGACGCCGACGGCCGCGAGGGTTCGACCTATGTGTGGACACCGGCGCAACTCAACGAGGTGCTCGGGCCTGACGACGGCCCTTGGGCGGCAAGGGTTTTCGCGGTCACCGAGAGCGGAACGTTCGAGCACGGCACCTCGGTGCTGCAGGCCCCCGCCGATCCCGAGGACTCGCAACGGCTGGAGCGCGTGCGTGCCGCGCTGCTGACGGCCCGCCGCGCCCGGGTCCAGCCCGGGCGTGACGACAAAGTCGTCACCTCCTGGAACGGCCTGGCGATCACCGCGTTGGCCGAGGCCAGCGTGGCGCTCGACGAACCCGAATTGGCGCAGGCGGCAATGCGTTGCGCGCGAACGCTGCTGGATTTGCACGTCGTCGACGGCCGGTTGCGACGCGCCAGCCTGGGCGGGGTGGTCGGCGACAGCGCCGCCATCCTCGAGGATCACGCGATGCTGGCCACCGGCCTGCTCGCGCTGTACCAGCTCACCGCCGGGGACACCTGGCTGACCGCGGCCGCCGAGCTGCTCGACACCGCGCTGGCCCATTTCGCCGACCCGCAGCGGCCCGGTCGCTGGTTCGACACCGCCGACGATGCCGAGCAGTTGGTGCTGCGGCCGGCCGACCCGCTGGACGGGGCGACCCCGTCGGGGGCGTCGTCGATCACCGAGGCGCTGCTGACCGCGGCGCACCTGGTCGACGGCGAACGGACCGAGCGCTACCTGCGGGCGGTCACCGCGTCGCTCGGCGCGCACTCGGTGCTGCTGGAGCGCGCGCCGCGGTCGGCCGGACACTGGCTGGCCGTCGCAGAAGCCGCGGTGCGCGGGCCACTGCAGATCGCGGTTGCCTGCGATCCGTCGGCGTCGGCTCTGTTGGCCGAGGCCCGTCGGCTGGCGCCCGGCGGGGCGATCGTGGTGGGCGGGCCGGTGGATTCGTCGCCGCTGCTGGCCGGCCGGCCCCGAGTCGCAGGCGCCGACGCCGCGTATGTGTGCCGCGCCCAGGTGTGCGACCTGCCGGTCACCACCGCGCCCGAACTGGCGGCCGCCCTGGGTGTCCCCGATCACTGAGCCGATGGTGGTGACCCGGCGGCGCCCGGCTGCGCCGTGCTGGCGATCACCACTAGCGCGGGTTACCCTGCCTCCCATGCCGACTGCCGCCAGGACCGAAGCGATCCGGAACACGGTCAACCGTTACATCGAACTGGTCGCCAAGGGCAGCGCCGACGATCTGGTCGAGCTGTACGCCGACGACGCCACCGTCGAGGACCCGGTCGGCGGCGAGGTGCACATCGGGCGCCAGGCGATCCACGGCTTCTACTCCGCGGTCAACGACCTGCAGCGCGAATGCAAACTGGTGACGCTGCGCGTCGCCGGCAACGAGGCGGCCTTCCAATTCCGGCTGACCGTGACCGCGGGCGAGCACCGGATGGTGATCGAGCCGATCGACGTCATGGTCTTCGACGGCAGCGGCAAGATCGCCTCGATGAAGGCTTACTGGTCGCCGGAGGACGACGTCTCCCAGGGCTAGCGGGGCAGCGATGCCGGCTCAGCCGCCCGCCAGCCAGGCGTGGTCGCCGGTGTAGAAGACCGCGAACCACATGGCGATGTAGTGCAGAATCGCCGCGATCGCGGTGAAGGCGTGGAAGAACTCGTGATAGCCGAACGTTTGCGGCCACGGGTCCGGCCAGCGCAGGCCGTAGAAGATGCCGCCGACGCTGTAGAACACCCCGCCCACCGCCAACAGCACCATCGCGGCCACGCCGGCCTGGTGCAGGATCGTGGGAGCGAACCAGACGGCCACCCACCCGAGCAGCAGATACAGCGGCACACCGACCCATCGCGGCGCCGTCGGCCAGCACATCTTCAACGCGATCCCGGCAGCCGCGCCGCCCCACACGATGCACTGCACCAGCACCCCGGTGTTTTGGGGCATGACAAGCCGCGCGAACGGCGTGTAGCTGCCGGCGATGAACACGAAGATCATCGAATGGTCGAGCCGCTTCATCCGGCTGCGTGCGACGGCGGACTTCCACTGCACCCGGTGATAGGTGGCGCTGACCGCGAACATCGCCACCGTCGCCGCGGCGTAGACCAGCGTCGAGTGGCCGGCGCGCGGCGAGGCGACGGCCCACGACACCGACACCAGCGTGGCGCCGGTGATGATGGCCAGCCACGCCGAGACGAAGTGGATCCAACCGCGCATCCGGGGCTTGCCGAGGAACTGGGCGGCACCCTCGACTAACTGTTCGACGGTGTTGCCCGGAACGATCGACTCGCCTTCGGGCTCCGGGTTGGGGACGGTGCTGGTCTGACTGCTCATGGCTCCTGTGTCTTGTCTTCGCATCTGTTTTGTTCTTCGCAACGCGGGATTCCGAAGTCGCCAGGGGCTGTTCAAGAACCAGAGTAGTCAGGGATCGTTACAGCATCGTCTCGGCTGCTCAGGTGACCGGGCCGAAACGAGAACCGGTGAATAGATCACCGCTGGCAGTAGGGTGAATGGTCGTGGAAATCATTCCGCCGCGCCTCAAAGAGCCGCTGTACCGCGTCTACGAGCTGCGGCTGAGGCAGGGCCTGGCCGCCTCGAAGTCCCAGCTCCCGCGCCACATCGCCGTGCTGTGCGACGGCAACCGCCGGTGGGCCCGCGACGCGGGATACGAGGACGTCAGCTACGGCTACCGGATGGGCGCCTCCAAGATCGCCGAGATGCTGCGCTGGTGTCAGGAGGCCGGCGTCGAAATGACCACCGTCTACCTGCTGTCCACCGAGAACCTGCAGCGCGATCCCGACGAGCTGGCCGGGCTGATCGAGATCATCACCGACGTCGTCGAGGAGATCTGCGCGCCGGCCAACCGCTGGAGCGTGCGCACGGTCGGGGACCTGGAACTGCTCGGCGACGAGCCGGCCCGCCGATTGCGCGACGCCGTCGAGTCCACGCCGAGCGTCGCGCCCTTTCACGTCAACGTCGCCGTCGGCTACGGCGGCCGGCAGGAAATCGTCGGCGCGGTGCGCGCGCTGCTGAACAAGGAGCTTGCCAACGGCGCCACCGCCGAGGAACTCGTCGACGCGGTGACCGTCGACGCCATCTCCGAGAACCTCTACACCTCCGGACAGCCCGATCCCGACCTGGTGATCCGCACCTCGGGCGAGCAACGCCTGTCGGGATTTCTGCTGTGGCAGAGCGCTTATTCGGAGATGTGGTTCTGCGAAACGCACTGGCCGGCGTTCCGCCGCGTCGATTTCTTGCGCGCGCTGCGCGACTACAGCCGGCGGGATCGCCGGCACGGCAAGTAACCGCGAAGCTCTGAAGGGCCCGCCCGGCTGCGTGCCACACTTAGGACATGGCTGCGCTGTCGGCGGTGGTGTTCACGCTGAGCGCCTGGCTGGGCCTGTATCTGCTGTCCCGTGATCCGCGCAAGCCCGTCCTGGTACTGGCGGCGATCGGACTGTGCGGGTTCGCGCTCGTGGTGGGCCTGGATGCTGTTCGGACCGCCAGCCCCGCCCATGCCCAGCTGCTCAGCCGGGTCGAGATCTACCTGGCGGCCGTCCCCGGTGTCGCGTGGTTCGCGGTGCTCGTCGAGCTGTCCCGGCCCAGCGACGGCTGGCGCTCGCGCACCCGCGAGGTGTTGCTGGTGGTCGGCGTCGCCGCGCTGACCCTGTTCGGGGCGGTGCTGGCCGGCAGCGTCGACGGGCCACTGCGCCCGGGTCACTGGGTGATGTTCGCGGTGATCTCGGTGTCGACCCTGGGCGCCGGGGCGGTCGCGTTGCGCCGCCCGCGCCGGCCGAGGCTCTCCGTGGGACTGGCCGTCACCGCGACCCTGTTTTTCGCGCTGGCCAACGCGATCCTGATCATTCCGCTGGGACTGGTGCCCAGCTGGGTCGCGCTGGCCTCGACGAGCTGCGACGTCCTCGGGCTCGGGGTCGCCGTGGCGCTGTGGGACGCGTTCGACGAGGGCCACGCGCTGCGCCCCGACATGCTCCGGTCGTTCGCCGGTTCGGTCGCGGTGGCGGTGCTGTTCGGCGGCCAGGCGCTGATCGGGTTGGCGGTGACCCGCGACGACCCCGCCGCGCGGACCGCGCTGACGGTGCTGCTGTTCACCAGCCTGGCGATCGCGATCACCGTGCAGGTGCTCGCCGATCCGCTGGCCGGGGTGCTCGACCGGCTGGCGTTCTCGAAATCGCCTGCGCTGCGGGCGGATCGGGCCGCACTGCGGCACACCGGGGCGGCGCTGCCGCTGCGCCAGGAGCACCCGCTCGCCGGCGTCGACGACGTCACTTTCGTGCGGCTCACCCGCCGGGCGCTGGGCCACTACGGCGACCTGAGCAAGCTGGTCGCCAGCCCGCTGACGGCGTTGCCGGTGATCGATGAGCGGCTGGCCGCCCGCGGCGCACCCGACCAGCCGATCGAGCGGGCCAACGAACTCAAGGCGGTGCTGGCCGAGGGCATCTCGCGGCTCAAGCCGCGCGACGGTGGCGACTTCGGCACCACCGAAGAGTGGCGGTACTACAACTCCCTGTATTTCCCCTACGTCGTCGGGGTGCGCGCCTATGCGCAGAACGCCACCGCCTCGGGTCTGGATCCGATCGCGCGGCAGGCCTGGCACTGGTTCGTCACCGAGGTGCCCCAGCGCTCGCTGCACAACTGGCAGAACGCCGCGGCCCGGCTGATCGCCGCCGATCTTCGGGGACGGATCCCGGTTCCCAGCGACTAGACCCACCTGGGGCGCGACCACCGGATGGCACAGCGCCGTGGACCCGCGCTCCTGTGACCCGTGGGGCCACTGGGCCCGCCAGACTGGCGCGTGTCAAATATTTACCCGCCGACGGGAATAGCCGGGTGAACCACCTCGTCTTTGTATCCGTGGCATGAGTTGGCAGTGCCACGAGTCGATATGGCAGTGCACTGGCGGCACCCTCAAAGCTGTTCGACCCACCCGCCACCGCGAGGAGTAAGCACATGAGCTCTGTTACCGGCGTATCCAGCATCCCGACCAGGCCCCTCTACGACGCGACCGACTCGCTGTTGCGGTTCGCGGTGCGCGCCGACGCGACCCTGACAGGGTTGTTCGGTCTGACCATCGCGTTCCTCGCCGACCCGCTTTCGTCGCTGACGGGCCTGACGTCCTTCCAGGAGTACGGCGTGGGCGTCTTGTTCGTACTGGCCGGACTGCTGGTGTTCAGCCTCGGGGCGCTGCCGGACCTGCGCCGCGTCGGCGTCAGCGTGTTGGTGGTCAACGTCGCATTCACGCTGGCTTCGATCGTGGCCGCGGAAGCGCTGCCGCTGACCGCTACCGGCGTCGCGCTGACACTGGCCACCGGCGCCTACACGGCGGCGTTCGCCGGGCTGCAGTACCTGGGATTGCGTCGCCTCGCGGCGTGACCGGCCGCGCCGGCCGCGCCGTCAGAGCTTGCGCAGCCGCAGCCGGTTGATGGAGTGGTCGGCGTCCTTGCGCAGCACCAGGGTGGCGCGCGGCCGGGTCGGCAGGATGTTCTCGACGAGGTTGGGGCGGTTGATGGATCGCCAGATCTCGCGGGCCGCGGCCA
>NZ_LZKY01000073.1:0-5598 GCF_001673055.1 Mycobacterium sp. 1245801.1 | reverse complement strand
GGATTCGGGCGTGCTGGCCACCCTGCTGGCGTGTGCCGAGAAGTACGGCCTGGCCGAGGTGTCGCCGATGGTGTGCAACATGGCCGACCCGGAGCGGCTGGCGTTCCCGTTGCGTCGCGGCCTGGTATGGCGCAGGCGCACAAGCGAATTACGCACCGAGGCGGGCCAGGACCTGCTGCCCGGGATCGCGTCGCTGTTCAACGGCGCGTTGTTTCGGGCCGCCACCCTGGACGCCGTCGGTGTCCCGGATCTGCGGCTGTTCATCCGCGGCGACGAGGTGGAACTGCACCGCCGGCTGGTGCGATCCGGCCTGCCGTTCGGGACCTGCCTGGACACCGTCTACCTGCATCCCTGCGGATCCGATGAGTTCCGGCCGATCCTGGGCGGCCGGATGCACACCCAATATCCCGACAACCCCACCAAGCGGTTTTACACCTACCGCAACCGCGGCTACCTGCTGGCGCAGCCCGGCCTGCGCAAGCTGGTGGTGCAGGAGTGGGTCCGGTTCGGCTGGTTCTTCCTGGTGAGCCGTCAAGACCCGCGGGGACTGGCCGAGTGGATCCGGTTGCGGCGCTTGGGGCGTCGCGAGCGGTTCGGGAAACCGGAAGGAACGCAGTGACTTTCGTTGACGCGGCGGCACAGTCGCGCACCTTTACCCGCGCCCGCAGCGATCTCGTCGACGGCTTCCGCCGTCATGAGCTGTGGTTGCACCTGGGCTGGCAGGACATCAAGCAGCGCTACCGGCGTTCGGTGCTGGGGCCGTTCTGGATCACCATCGCGACCGGTACCACCGCCGTCGCGATGGGCGGCTTGTACTCCAAGCTGTTTCATCTCGAGCTGTCGGTGCATCTGCCGTACGTCACGCTGGGGCTGATCATCTGGAACCTGATCAACGCCGCCATCCTGGAAGGCGCCGACGTCTTCGTCGCCAACGAGGGTCTGATCAAGCAGTTGCCCACGCCGCTGAGCGTGCACGTCTACCGGCTGGTGTGGCGGCAGATGATCCTGTTCGCGCACAACATCGTCATCTACGTCGTCATCGCGATGATCTTCCCCAAACCCTGGTCGTGGGCCGACCTTTCGGTGCTCCCCGCGCTGGCGCTGATCGTGCTGAACTGCATCTGGGTGTCGCTGTGTTTCGGCATCCTGGCCACCCGCTACCGCGACATCGGCCCGTTGCTGTTTTCGATCGTGCAGCTGCTGTTCTTCATGACGCCGATCATCTGGAACGACGACACCCTGCGGCAGCAGGGCGCCGGGCGCTGGTCGAAGATCGTCGAACTCAACCCCCTGCTGCACTACCTCGACATCGTGCGCGCCCCGCTGCTGGGCTCGCATCAGGAACTGCGGCACTGGGCCGTGGTGCTGGTGCTGACCGCCGTCGGCTGGCTGCTGGCCGCGTTCGCGATGCGCCAATATCGCGCCCGGGTGCCGTACTGGGTGTAGCCGCTGGGGTGCTGTCGCTCGAACTCCCATGCTGGCTGGGTTGCCGGGGACCCTTTTTGGGTGGACATTCGTGCTCAGATGAACGATGGAGGGCGCGCGATGGACATCGTCCCGTTGGGCCCGGGCTTTGCCGCCGAATTGCGTGGAGTGACGATCCACGAGATTGCTTCCGACGACGCCGTATACGCGGTGGTGCGCGCGGCGTTCGAGGAGCATTCGGTTCTGGTCCTTCGTGACCAGGACGTCACCGATGAAGCGCAACTTGCCTTGTCGCGCCGGTTCGGCCCGCTCGAGGTTACCAAGCCGGGGTCGGTGGGCGCCGGCAGCAACCTCGTGGTGCTCAAGACCCTCGACGAAGAGGGCAACGTGGTGCCCGAGGATCACCGGCTTGCTCTCGAAAACAAGGCGAACCAGCTGTGGCACACCGACAGTTCGTTCAAGCGGGTGCCGGCGCTGGCTTCGGTGCTGTCGTCGCGCATCGTTCCTGCACGGGGAGGCGAGACCGAGTACGTCTCGACGCGGCTTGCGTTCGACCGCCTCGATCCGGCGCTGCAACGGCAGCTGGAGAACTCCTTCGCCTGGCACGAGTACGCCTTTTCGCGCGCCAAGATCGCGCCGGACCTTGTCGGTCCCGTTGAACGGGCGGCGCTGCCGCCGCAGTGTTGGCGTCTCGTCTGGACGAATCCAGTTAACGGCCGCAAGGCGTTGTACATGGCCTCGCACACTTTCGCGATCGAGGGCATGGAGCGTACAGCGGCCCAGGACTTGCTTTTCGAGCTGACTCAGGCGGCGACCGCCCCCGGAACGAGCTACTTGCACGCGTGGCGCAAGGGCGACGTGGTGATGTGGGACAACCGCGCGATCATGCACCGCGGCCGCCCGTGGCCGGCGCGCGAGCCGCGCCACATGGTGCGGAGCACGGTTGCGGCGACGGCCGGGGATGGGCTCGACGCGATGCGTCCGCCGAGGCGCCGGTGACATGCCACTTCGACGGCCACGCCGCCGTTCTAGGTGGTGGCGGGGGCCCCGTCGTGGTGTCACACTGAAACGCCACCTGAGCAACCGGTCGAAAGGTCCACCGACGTGAGCAAAAAGGTCCCATCGGCAGCGGACGCCGCGCGGAACAACCTCGAAGCGGAGCTGGACCGGCTACGGCAACGGCGCGAGCGCCTCGAGGCCGAGGTCAAGAACGACCGCGGGATGGTGGGCGACCACGGTGACGCGGCCGAGGCGATCCAGCGCGCGGAGGAACTGGTGGTGCTCACCGACCGGATCTCCGAATTGGACCGGCGCCTACGGGCCGGGCCGTCGGACACCGACGCGTCGGAGACGCTGCCCGGCGGCACCGAGGTGACGCTGCGGTTCGCCGACGGTGAAGTGGTCACGATGCAGGTGATCTCCATCGTCGAGGAGACTCCCGTCGGCGGGGAGGGCGAGACGTTGACCGCGCGCAGTCCGCTGGCCCAGGCCCTGGCCGGCCGCAAACCCGGCGACACGGTCACCTATTCGACGCCGCAGGGCGAGAACCAGGTCGAGTTGATCTCGGTCAAGCTGCCCCGCTGACGCTCGCCGGGAAAAGCCCGGCGGCCCCGTAGACTCCCCTCGATGGTTGCCCCGCTGCCCGATTCCGCGTCCGAGGACGTGCGCCCGGGCTTGCCCCTCACGACGCAGGTCATCCGGTTCGTCGTCACCGGTGGCCTGGCGGGAATCGTGGACTTCGGGCTCTACCTGCTGCTGTGGAAGGTCCTGGGCGTCCAGGTCGACCTTTCCAAGGCCACCAGCTTCATCGTCGGCACCATCACCGCCTACCTGATCAACCGCCGCTGGACCTTCCAGGCGAACCCCAGTACCGCCCGGTTCGTCGCCGTCATGGTTCTCTACGCCGTCACGTTCGCGGTCCAGGTCGGGCTCAACCACCTGTGCCTGGCGTTGCTGCACTACCGGGGGTGGGCGCCGCTGGTCGCATTCGTGATCGCCCAGGGCACCGCGACGGTGATCAACTTCGTGGTGCAGCGGGCCGTAATCTTCCGCATCCGCTGAGCCGCCATCGGCAGGCGGTACCCTCTTTGACGATGTCGAGCACCGATCCCGTGACCAAGCCCGCCCAGTTGATGGGCTTCGGGCGCACCGCGCCGTCGGTGGCCCAGGTGCTCTCCACCCGCGATCCCGAGGTGATCGCGAAGGCCGTGGCCCGGGTGGCCGACTCGGACGATCCCAAGGGCCGGGGCGTGATCGCCCGCGGCCTGGGCCGCTCCTACGGCGACAACGCCCAAAACGGCGGCGGCCTGGTGATCGACATGACCGGGCTCAACCGCATCCACTCGATCAGCGCCGACACCCGGCTGGTCGACGTCGACGCCGGGGTCAGCCTGGACCAGTTGATGAAGGCCGCGCTGCCGTTCGGGCTCTGGGTCCCGGTGCTGCCGGGAACCCGTCAGGTCACCGTCGGCGGCGCGATCGCCTGCGACATCCACGGCAAGAACCACCACAGCGCGGGCAGCTTCGGTAACCACGTCCGCTCGATGGACCTGCTCATGGCCGACGGCACCGTCCGCGCCATCACCCCCGACGGCGAGGACGCGGACCTGTTCTGGGCGACCGTCGGAGGCAACGGCCTGACCGGGATCGTGCTGCGCGCCACCATCGCCATGACTCCGACGGAGACGGCGTATTTCATCGCCGACGGCATCGCCACCAAGGACCTCGACGAGACGGTCGCCGTTCACCTCGACGGCAGCGAAGCCAACTACACCTACTCCAGCGCCTGGTTCGACCTGATCAGCCCGCCACCGAAGCTGGGCCGCGCCGCGGTCAGCCGGGGCAGCCTGGCCAAGCTGGACCAGCTACCCAAGAAGCTGGCCAAGAACCCGCTGAAATTCGATGCGCCGCAGCTGTTGACGGTGCCGGACGTGTTTCCCGTCAGCGCCATGAACAAGCTGTCGTTCATGGCGATCGGCGAGGTGTATTACCGGCTGGGCGGAACCTACAGCGGCAAGATCCAGAACCTGTCGCAGTTCTACCACATGCTCGATCTGGTCAGCGGCTGGAATAATGCTTACGGCCCAAGGGGTTTCGCCCAACACCAATTCCTGGTTCCGCCGGACGCGATGGACGAATTCAAGGCCATCATCCGCTGGATCCAGACCAGCGGGCACTACTCGGCGCTCAACGTGTTCAAGCTCTTCGGCCCGGGCAACCGCGCGCCGCTGAGTTTCCCGATGGCCGGCTGGAACGTCGCCATGGACTTCCCCAACAAGCCGGGGATCAATGAGTTCCTCAACGAACTCGACCGGCGCGTCCTGGAATTCGGCGGAAGGGTATACACCGCCAAGGATTCCCGGGTGAGCGCAGAAACCTTCCACGCCATGTATCCGCGCATCGACGAATGGATCGCGATACGCCGCAAGGCCGACCCCCTGCGGGTCTTCGCCTCCGACATGGCCCGACGTTTGGAGCTGCTGTAAATGGTGCTCGATGCCGTAGGTAATCCGCAGACCATCCTGCTGCTCGGCGGTACCTCCGAGATCGGCCTGGCCATCTGCGAACGCTACCTGCAGAACGCGCACGCGCGAATTGCCTTGGCCGCCATGCCCAATGATCCGGCCCGGGACGCCGCGGTGGCCCAGATGAAGGCCGCCGGTGCGCGCTCGGTCGAGCTGATCGACTTCGAGGCCACCGACCCCGACACCCACCCGAAGATGATCGAGGCGGCCTTCGCCAACGGAGATATAGACGTCGCGATCGTCGCCTTCGGCATTCTCGGTGACGCCGAGGAGTTGTGGCAGAACCAGCAGAAAGCGGTGCTGGCCGCCGAAATCAACTACACTGCAGCGGTTTCGGTGGGCGTGCTGCTCGGTGAGAAAATGCGCGCCCAGGGCTTCGGGCAGATCATCGCGATGAGCTCGGCCGCCGGTGAGCGGGTGCGGCGGTCCAACTTCGTCTACGGCTCCACCAAGGCCGGGTTGGACGGATTCTATTTGGGGCTCGGAGAGGCGTTGCGTGAGTACGGGGTTCGCGTGCTGGTGATCCGGCCCGGCCAGGTGCGTACCCGGATGAGCGCGCACGTCAAGGAAGCCCCGCTCACCGTCGATAAGGAATACGTCGCCAACCTCGCGGTGACTGCGGCCGCCAAAGGTAAGGAATTGGTTTTGG
>NZ_LZKY01000072.1:0-560 GCF_001673055.1 Mycobacterium sp. 1245801.1 | reverse complement strand
CGACATGGCAACACGTTTTATGACCGACCCGCACGAGATGCGGGCGATGGCGGGCCGCTTCGAGGTGCACGCCCAGACCGTTGAGGACGAGGCCCGCAAGATGTGGGCGTCGTCGATGAACATCGCCGGCTCGGGCTGGAGCGGTCAGGCCCAGGCCACCTCGTACGACACCATGGGCCAGGTCAACCAGGCCTTCCGCAACATCGTCAACATGCTCCACGGGGTGCGCGACGGGCTGATTCGCGACGCGAACAACTACGAGCAGCAAGAGCAGGCCTCGCAGCAGATCCTCAGCAGCTAGCGGCCGAAACCGCTGCTGCACAACACTTTTAAGGAGCAAAGCCAATGAGCATTAACTACCAGTTCGGCGACGTAGACGCCCACGGTGCCTTGATCCGCGCCCAGGCCGCGTCCTTGGAGGCCGAGCACCAGGCCATCGTTCGCGATGTGCTTGCTGCCGGCGACTTCTGGGGCGGTGCGGGTTCGGTGGCATGCCAGGAGTTCATCACCCAGTTGGGTCGCAACTTCCAGGTCATCTACGAGCAGGCCAACTCCCACGG
>NZ_LZKY01000071.1:0-13395 GCF_001673055.1 Mycobacterium sp. 1245801.1 | reverse complement strand
GCCGCGCAAACCGTGCCCGAACCCGGTATCGACGACATCGCGCTGCTGGTCGAGGGTTTCCAGCGGGCCGGCCTGGCCGTCGCGCTGTGCGTCGAAGGGCCCACCGATCACGTCTCGGCCGCGGTCGGCCTCGCGCTGTACCGCATCACCCAGGAATCGCTGGCCAACATCGCCAAGCATGCGCCCGAGTCGAAAGCCGGTGTGGTGCTCGACATTTCACCCGCATCGGCGAGGCTCGCCGTCACCAACCTGCTACCCGCCGCGGTGCCGGCCACCCGGTCACCCGAAGGGCGCGGTTTGCGCGGCCTTGGTCGGCCAGTTGTCGAGCAGCCCGACGGTACGACGGATGTCGGCCATCGCCTGGCGGCCGAGTCGCTCGGCCTGTTCTAAAGCCTCG
Source organism: Mycobacterium sp. 1245801.1 (assembly GCF_001673055.1). Lineage (NCBI taxonomy): Bacteria > Bacillati > Actinomycetota > Actinomycetes > Mycobacteriales > Mycobacteriaceae > Mycobacterium > Mycobacterium sp. 1245801.1. The sequence continues at coordinate 12,998 of NZ_LZKY01000071.1, read as the reverse complement.
ACCGCGTCGTCGACGTCGCGATCCTGTTGCAGCGCGCGGCGCGCGCCGGTCACGTGCAGCAGGGTGATGCTGAGCGAATGGGCGATGACGTCGTGCACTTCGCGCGCGATGCGCCGCCGTTCGTCGGCGGCGGCGTGTTCGGCCAGCATGTCCTGCGCCGCAATCTGTTCGGCCAGCAGCAACCGCTGGGTGCGCATCAGGTAACCGAGGAGCCACCCCACCGCGATGAAGCCGAGGTATAACACCACCGCGTCGAGGCGGTGCAGTGCGGAGTCGGCGAGCAGCAGCGCCGCCGCCGACGCAGCAGCCAACAGGCCGACTAGCACCGACGCCAGCGTCGCGACGACCAGGACCATCAGGACCAACAACGCCGGGCCGAAATCGGCGTGAATCGGCGCCGACGTACCGAACAAAGTCAGCGCGGAGGAAGCCGACCAGGTGGCCCACAACGGCCCCGGGGTCATCTTCATGTTGAAGATCAAGAACGCGAACGACGGCGACAACGCCAGGGCGAACGCGGTCAGCGCCACGGGCAGGTCGGAGACGGGCCGCTGCAGCGTCCCGATCACGCCGCCGAGCACCAAGGCGACATCGACGGAGATCAACGCCGCCCAGGTGATACCGACGGGAATCAGCTCGCTTCGTCGGCGAAGCAATTCCCGCAGGTGATCCGCTGCGGCGTGCAACATCGTCCAATCCTAGAAGAGCCCCGTGCGTCGTCACATCCTGCTGCGGGCGGCACCCGCCTCCGCCCGTGGTAGGAGGTAAAGACTGCACTTCGGCACGACGCGCGGTGGGTGGCCGAGTTCCTAACGTCGAGTCATGACATGGACACTGCTGCACGACCGCATGGCCTTCATGGCCCAGGTGATCAAAGCCGCCGAGACGGACCCCGAGGCGGCACTTGCGTTGATCGACAAATCATCCGAGGTGTCCGAGCTGTTCGGCGACGAGGAGGGCTTGCTGCTCTCACTCGGCCAGCGTTGGATCACCATGCTGGTGGCCAAGCTGGATCAGGCGGCCCACGAGGGCGCGTCGGCCGAGCAGGTGCTCGCCGATCTCGAAGCCGCCGAGCCCGGACTGCACGCGCTGGTCGAGATCGGCACCCGCCGGTCGCTGCGGGTGCGCTCCCTCACCCGCGGCGAGCATGTGGCCGTGGGCCTGTTCGGCGGACCCACCAGCGATCGGCAGACCGTTGCATGACCGAATGGGAAGCCTTGCGCGCCTGACGTCGCGCTACGCGGTCGTCATCATCGGCCTCTGGATCCTGGCGGCCGCCGCGGCCAATCTCGCGGTTCCGCAACTGGAGCGCGTCGTCGACACCCATGCCCGGTCCTTCATGCCGCCCGGCGCACCCAGCGCCGAGGCGGCCGCCCGAGCCGCCCAGTTGTTCAACCAGACACCCAGCAACAACTTCGTTTACGTTGTGCTGGAACGCAATCAGCGTCTGACGCAACAGGATCGCCAGTTCTACGACGCGTTGACGGCCTCGCTGGGTTCGGACCAGCGCCACGTGTATGCGGTGACCGACCTGTGGTCGCAGCCCGCCACGGCCGCCGGCGCACAGAGTTCGGACGGCAAGGCGGTCAGCGTCATGGTGCGGCTCGCCGGAATGCTCGGCACCGCGCAGGCGCGCGATTCGGTGGACGCCGTGCGCGGCACCATCCACAACCTCGCGCCGCCGTCGGGCCTGGAAGTCCATGTCACCGGACCCGGCGCCACCATCGTCGACGAGTTCTCCGCGATCGACCGCCAGATGCTCGGCATCACCGCGGCCACCATCGGTCTCATCCTGCTGTTATTGCTGGTGGTCTACCGATCGCCGGTCGCGGCGGCTATCCCGCTGATCTCGGTGGGACTCGCCCTGGCTTTGGCGCGCGCCGTCGTCGCCGCCCTCGGCCAGTCCAATGTGGTTGAGGTGTCGCTGTTTTCGGTGGCGCTCATGGCCGCGATGACCCTTGGTGCCGGTACCGATTACGCGATCTTCCTGGTCGGCCGCTATCACGAAGGTCGCCGCAACGGCGTCGCCCCTGCCCAGGCCTTGACGCAGGCCTACCGTTCCATCGCGCCCGTGGTGATCGGATCGGCGCTGACGGTATCGGTCGCGCTGGCGTGCCTGGTGTTCGCGAAAGTCGGTTCGTTCCGCAGCGCCGGGCTGCCCTGCTCCATCGGCATTCTGGCGACCATGGTCGCGGCGCTGACGTTGACGCCCGCGCTGATGAGCCTGGCGATACGTCGCGGGTATCTCGAACCGCGACCGTCCACCACCGCGCGGCGGTGGCGCCGGGTCGGGACGTCCGTGGCGCGCTGGCCCGGCCCGATCCTGGTCGCCGCGCTGGGGTTGTGCCTGCTCGTCGCGCTGCCGTTGGCCGGCATGCGGGTCGGCTTCAACGAGCCCGCCGCGACGCCGTCGTCCACCGACTCCAACCGCGGTTACGCGAGCGCCGGAAGGCATTTCGCGGCGAACTCGCTGTTGCCCGACGTCGTCGCCATCCAGGCCGATCACGACCTGCGCAACCCCGCCGGCCTGATCGCCATCGAGCGAATCACGCGTCACATCATGGCCGTGCCGGGGGTGCGTGCCGTGCAGTCCGCCAGCCGCCCGGACGGCAAGGTTCCCGAACAGGCGACGCTGAGCTATCAGGCCGGTGTGCTCGGCCGCCAGTTCGGGGACACGATGGAGACGCTGACGCAGCGCCTCCGGCGCGTCTCCGAACTAGACGGTGCGCTGGCGCAGACGCAGCGGGCCGTCGACGGGCTGGGCAACGGATTACGGGGCGGCAGTGCCGGCTTGGCGGACATGTCCGGCGCCGCCGAAGACATACGGGCCGGCATGGACGGCCTGCAACGCAACGTCACGACGGTGTCGGGCTACCTCGACCCGTTGCGAGACTTCGTCGGGCGTACCCCCGACTGCGCGGCCAACCCGATCTGCTCGACGGTGGACCGGGTGCTTCAGCCCGTCGACAGCCTGGTGCAGACGTCCACGCGGCTGGGTTCCGGCGCCGCGAAGCTGACCAGCGGCTCGACCACCGCCGCCACCGCGATGGCCACCCTGCCCCAGAGCGTGACGTCGATGAAAGACGCGTTGGGACAGGCCCGTTCGGCCACGCGCGACTTGCTGACGCTGTCCGACACGCTCGGGCCGCAGATGCATCAGCTGACCGACTACCTGAACGAGATCGCCACGCAATTCCAGGGCAGCGCCGCGGGGGACTTCTACATGCCGCAGCGCGCGTTGACCGACGCCCGGTACACCACCGCGCTGCGCCACCTCATCTCGGAAAACGGTCGCGCCGCGTACCTGTTGGTCTATGGCGACGGTTCCGAATGGGGGGCCGATGGCGCCAAGCGGGCCGATCAGGTGCGCGCCGCCATCAAGGAGGCCACCAAGGAGGGGACGCTGACCCCGACCGAGGTGGACCTGGCCGGCGTGGGCCCGGTGACGGCCGATCTGCAGCGTTTCGTCGCCAGCGACGCGACGCTGCTGGCGGGTGCCGCGCTGGTGCTCATCTTCTTGATCGTCACGGTCATGCTGCGCAGCCCGGTGGCGGGCGTGGTCGTCGTCGGGACGGTCGTCACCTCCTACGCCTCAGCCGTCGGCGCCAGCGTGCTGATCTGGCAGCACCTGCTGCATCAGGACCTGCACTGGGCCGTGGCGCCTTTCGCGTTCATCGCGCTGATCGCCGTCGGCGCCGACTACAACCTGTTGCTCGCGCTGCGCATCAAACAGGAAGCGGCGGCGGGCCTCAAGACCGGCATCATCCGGGCCTTCGGCGGCACCGGCGGAGTGGTCACCGTCGCCGGCATCGTGTTCGGGTTGACCATGTTGGCGTTGTTGACGAGCAGCGTGCTCAGCGTCGCCCAGATCGGTACGACCGTCGCGGTCGGGCTGTTGCTGGACACTCTGCTGGTGCGGGCCTTCATCGTGCCGTCCATCGTCGCCCTGCTGGGCCGGTGGTTCTGGTGGCCGAGCCCGCTCCCCCGCCGCGCCGCGGCGCCGAGCGTGAAAACGCCGGAGCGACAACGGGTTACTGCTGCGGCGGTATGACCGAGGACGGCAGCCCGACCAGCACGCCTTCGACGTCGCCGTCGACGCTCACCAGCAGGCCGCGCCCCGGCGGCAGGTTCTGGGCACGGACGTTCCGGTTGATCCGGTTCTGCGGGTCGTTGTCCATGTAGAGCTGAGCGACTTTCGCCGAGTTCTGGAAACGCATCCACGGATCCATTTGCAGCGTCGCCCAGTTCGCGCTGTTGCGGGTGGTGAAGACGTGCAACCCGATCTGGCGGGCGCGTTCCATCAGCTTCCACAGCGCCGCTCCCACCGGCGGTTTGGGCGGGTAACTCTGATCCGGGCGCAGGTCCTGAATGTCGTCGATGAGCACGAAGTGCCGCGGGCCCTCCCACGGCTTGAGCTCGCGCAGCTCCTCCTGGCTCAGGCCTTTCGGCGGCAACCGCGGCAGCAGGACCTGCTGCGCCAAAGCGGTGATCACCTCGTCGATCTCGTCCTGGTCATAGGCGTACGCACGGACGTAGCCGGGGCCGTGCAGATCGCGCAGGCCGTGCGGTGCGGTCTTCGGGTCGATCAGCGTCAGCTGCGCTTCCTCGGGGCTGAAGCGGCTCATGATCGCCTCGCCAATGGCGACCAGCGACAACGTCTTTCCGCAGCCTTGCCGTCCCAGGATCATCACTCCGGGGCTCTCGCGCAGCTTGATGGGAACCGGCCCCAGTTCGTGGCGCTCGCCGATGGCGAAGGCGATCGAGAGGTCGTCGCCGCTGGGGCGCGCCGCCTCGTAATCCAGGATCGCCTTCAGCGCCACCCGCTGCGGCAGTCGCTGCAGGGTGGCGTGCTTGGTGACCCCGGCGACGTCCGCGATGCGGGCCCCGACGTCGACGATGCTGACGACCGCGCCGGTGGCCGGGTCGGTCAGCGCCGGCACACCGACCCGCAGTTCGTGCAGGCTGTCGGTCAGGCCGAAGCCTGGCCGGTTCAGCGTCCGCCGGGCCGCGTCCCGCGACTCCAGCGACGAGTGCCCCATCTGGCTTTCGCTGGGGTCGGCCAGCCGCAATTGGATTCGCGCCGTGGCGTTTTGCAGCAGGCTTTGGCGCTGCCCGTGAATCCAGCCGCCGGCGCTGCACATCACGTGCACCCCGTATTCGGGGCCACGGCTGCTCAGCGAGATGATGCGATCGCCCAGCACGGTGTCTTTGGAGTACAGGTCGTCGTAGTCGTCGACCACCACGAACACATCGCCGAACGGGTCGTTGGCGTCGGTGCCGCCCAGCCCGTCGCTCCCCGGCCCGAACCGGCGTTCGCGGAAACCGTCGAGGTCGATCTTGAGGCGCCGGAATGAATCCTCACGGGCATCGATCAAGGCGTCCATGCTGCTCAAGATCCGCTCGATACCCTCGGCGTCCTTCGGCGAGACGATGTCGGTGACGTGGGGCAGCGACGCGGCCTGGGCGAGGGTGGCCCCGCCGATGCAAAAGAACGTCACGCGCGAGGGGGTGTACATCGTCGCCGCCGAGCACATCAGCGTCATCAGGGTGGTGGTCTTGCCGCGCTGCTTGGCACCCACCACGATCACGTTGCTGCGCAGCGCATCCACCGCATGCACGACCTGCTTGGACTCCTCGGGGATGTCCATGACGCCCACCGGGAACATCAGGCCCGCGTTGTGCCCGTAGTCGATGTGCCACGGCTTGCCCCGGTATCCGGCGACGAGGGCATCAATGGTCTCGGGTTCCTCCAGCGGCTCCAGCCACGGCCGGCGCGGCGAGCGGTGCGGCACCTCATGCAACGACTCGCGCAGCACGTCGACGATCTTCTTGCGCTTGAAACCGTCGTCGTAGTAGAGGAATTCGTCGGGCTCGGCGTCGACGGCGGCGGCCGCCTCCAGCGCCGTGGCATCGGAGGCGTCCAGCGGCTGGAACTGCCAGTTGTACAGCCGCGGCTTGGTCAGCGTCATGTCGACGGTGGTGGCGACCTCCTTGGTCTTGGGCACCACGAACGGCGCGGAGAGGTAGAAGCAGCGGAACGGCTCGAGATCGCGCGGGCCCACCTTCAGCAGGCCAAAGCCGTTTTCCTTCGACGGCAGGTGGTAGGCGGCGTCGCTGCCGATCACCTCGCGGCTGTCGTCACCGGACTCGGCCCGCAGCGCGATGCGAAAGGCGATGTTGGACTTGACCTTCTGCAGCGAGGACAGGTCCAGGCGCTGCCCGCCCAGCATGAAGAAGACGTTCGCGCCGCGGCCCTCCTGGCCGATGTGGATGATGAGATTGATCCACTTCTCGTGGTTGGCGAACAGCTCCAGGTATTCGTCGACGATGACCAGCAGCACCGGCACCGGCGGCAGGTCGCGTCCGGCGAGCCGGATCTCTTCGTAGTCGTTGGCGTCGCGCGCACCCACCGAGGTGAACAGTTCATAGCGCTGTTTGATCTCACCGTCGATGACCCGACGCATCCGCTCGGCCAGGTGGCGTTCGTCCTTGCCGAGGTTAGACAGCGCGGCCACCACGTGCGGGATGCCGAGGATGTCCTGGGCCGCCGACTCGAACTTCATGTCGACGAAGATGACGTTGAACGTTTCCGGCGAGTGGGTCAGCGCGATGCCGTAGACCAACGACAGGAAGAACTCCGACTTACCCGAGCCACTGGTCCCGATGACCACGGAGTGGAAGCCGAAGCCGCCGAAGTCCTTGGCGCGGATGATGATGTTCTGCAGCTCGCCGTTGGGTTTGGCCCCGACGGGAACCTCGCACCAGCGCTCGTCGCCGCGGCCGCGACGCTCCGCCCACAACCGGTCGACGTCCAAGTCCCGCGGGTCGCTGATGCCCAGGGCTCGCAGCAATTCGGTTGCACCGCTGACCGAGTCGTTGATCTCGCTGCGGCTGGTCGGCGACCAGCGTGCCATCGCCCGCGCGTAGCGGTAGGCGCGGTGTATCGAGAGTTGATCCGCGTGGGCGAAGAATTTGCCGCGCACCCGCAGCAGCGGGGCCGGGCGGTTGTCCTCGCCGTCGGCGTCAGAGCCGTTGCGGTGCAACGCGATTTTGCTGTTGGCCGAGCCGTTGGGTGAGCTGTGGCGTTCGCTGAGGTCGAACACCTGGTCGTCGCCGAAGCCCACGCCGGTGCCGATCCGGGAGGCGATGCGCAGCAGGGTGATTCCCGCCTTACCGACCTGTCCGACCACGCTCTCCCATGCGTCGGGGCTGCCGGTGTTGTCGTCGACGATCACCAGGTGCGGTCCGAGATCCACGGTGTCGGCGCCGGTTTCGAGCGTCGACCCCATCGCCGTCGGGCTGGCCGCGGCCAATGGTGTCCACGCGCCGCGCTTGCCCTTCATGTGCAGTTCGGCGCCCAGGGTTTCCTCGAGTTCCTCGGGCGTGGCGAAGACCAGCCGCCGGAAGCCGCACGCATCGAAGAGTTCGTCGTGCAGGTTATGCGGCAGCCACACGATCCACGACCACACCTCGGGATTGCGGGTCACCACCATCAGCTTGACGTCGCGCGGGTTGTGGAACACGGCCAGGGAGCACAGCACCGAGCGCATCAGGGAGCGCAGCCGGTCCAGGTCCGCGCCGACGAAGCTGAAGCCGGGCGCCGATCGCAGGTTGACCACCTTGGCGATGTCGCGAATCTTGCGCTGCTCCAAAATGAAATCGCGCAGCGCCTGCCCGGTTACCGGTTCGAGCTCCTCATCGGAGGCGATGTCGGGCCAGGTCACCGAGAGCACCGAATCCGGCGCGTGCTGCACGCCGGTGCCCAGCCGCACCTCGAGGAAGTCGGCGTCGCCGCGGCCGCGCTCCCACATTCGCGGGCCGCCGATGATGGCGCCCAACCCACGAGGATCGGAATGCACGAAGTTCTGCCATTCGCGCTGTGCGCACACCGCGGTCTGAATCTCGTCGCGGTTGCCGTCGAGGTCGCGCAGATAGCGGCGACGGCCCTTTTCCATTTCGCCCCAGGTGATTTTGCGGGCGCGGCCGAAGCGGCCGGAGAACGCCAGCATGCTGAATGCGCCGATGCCCATCAGCGGGAAGAAGCCGGTGGTCAGGCTGCGCACGCCGGAGACGTAGAGCATGACGATGGTGCCGATGAGCGCCACGATCAGTGCAGGCACCCCGATCATCACCCAGATGTTGCGCGGCTCGCGCTCCGGTAGCGCGATCGGCGCGCTGGGCGCCACCCGGACCGGTTTCGGCGGCTCGATCTTGACGCGGTTGATGGGGAACGCTTTCTTGGACATTCTCTAGCCTCCCGGCTTCGCCGATGTCGTCACCACAGCCACCTTGCCGAGCGCCGGTACGGTGTCCCGCGCCACCAGCGCTGCCTCCCTTGACAATGCGGGGCCCGCCGCGAAGGTCCGCAGCAGCGGCCAGGGCGCCTGCACCGCCGACCCCGGGTCAAGGCCCAGCGCGCGTAACGTCGTGTCGTCGTTGGTGATGCCGAACCGCACCCCGTTGTCGGACACCCAGAACAGCGACTCCCTGGAGTCGGAGGTGACCACGCCGCTGGTCGATGTCACGAAATTCGCCGCACCCGGCAGCACCAGCACCTGGTTGGCGACCACCGATGCCGGGTCGCGGTCATCGCGTACCAGGTGCACGATGCGGTTGTCGAGGTACGACGGTGTGGGAAGTCCGCGTCCGTTGTAGACCACGACACGTGCCTGCGGGTCGGTCGAGCCCTTCTCCCAACCGACGCAAGTGGTCGGATCCGCCGCGGTGTCAACGAAGTTCAGGCGCTTGGTCGGGTAGTAGTCCACCGCCAGCGAGTTCACCTCGGGGATGTTGACCAACACGTCGGGAGCGACCACGCGAGGTGCCGTGGAACCGTAGGAGTTGGCGCTGCGCAACAGGTCGGCGACGAAGCTGGTGATCTTTTGGACGCCGTCCGGCAACAGGACGTAGAACTGCTTGCCGCCGCTGGCGGTTTGGGCCTGCAACACCGCACCGACCTGGGAGCCCGACACCCACGTCGACGGGGTACCCGCCAGCGGCACCGCGGGGACGCCGAGCGGTTCCGTCGCGGGCAGCGCGTCGTAGAGGGCCCGCGAAATCTCCACCGGCAGCGTCACTCCCGGGTCGAGACCGAGGCTCAGGGTGATCGCCCTGTTGGACGGATCGATCTGGGAGCGTTTGCCTCCCCAGATCACGAAGGTGTTGCCCTCGAACGTGACCAGCACCCCGGCGTCCTCGCTCAGCGGTGTGGCGCGGTCGAAGCCATCAAGTGGGCCGGCGATCGAGGTCACCACCGGGCGTTCCGGGCTGCGCGGGCGGCCGGCCGTGTCGCAGACCGCCCACGCCGACGTCGCGCCCCGATGGACCGGCATCGCGGCCGGCGCTCCGGGGATGCCGACCAGCGGACCGGTCGGATACTTCGCTATCTCAGCGGGTTTCACCCACGTCGGCTGGTTTGCGGTGCCCGTCGCCAGGCGCGCGGAGGTCAAATTCAGCACGGGGTAGAGCCTGCCGTCGATCCTGGCGTACAGCGCCCCGGAATCACGGTCGCCGATGATTGCCGAATCCCCCACGATGCCAGTGGGTTTCAGGACGTTGAGCAGCAGCATCCAGCCCGAGGCGATGGCCACCAGCAGGATCGACAGCACCAGCGCGGCGGTCTGCTTGCGGTCGTCGTGCTTCATGCGCACGGAGAAGCGGGTGGTGGCCGCGCGCAGGCGACGGTTGTAGAACAGGTGCCCGGAGTTCTGGTCGCGGTTAGACAAACTCAGCGGCATGCTCAGTACCCCTTGGGCGCTCGGTGAGGATCGGCCTGCTGAATCCGATCGGCGAGATTCGACGCGTCGACGGCGACGCCGTAGCGGCCCATCGCATAGTTGATGAACGCGCACGCCTGCGCCACCAGGTTGTGGATGTCGCGCGAGGTGCCCGGCTGGTGATAGGCCGCGAACGTCGGCGCGATGAACTGCCAGGCACCCTTGCTCGGCGTGCCCCGCGCCGCGTTGGAATCCCAGCCGTTGACCGCGTTCGCGTCGTAATTGGACTCGCGGCGAGCGACCACGTCCATGCCGCGTTCCCAGCGAGCCCGGGCCGCCGGATCGTGAATACCCTTGATGTCCAACGCTTTACGGATAGCCGCCAACACCGCCGCGCGTCCGCTGCCCTGGTTGCTGTGCATCGACCGCCCTTGCAGGTAGTGCAGGCGTCGCAGCCGGCGCGCGAGCAGCCTTGCCCGACGGCGCGATCCGGCGACGTGCCGGTGTTGGGTCCGCAGCCGGGCCGCCATCCGGGCGACGGCCTCGCGGCGCCCCATCGGTGTATCGGCCGCCGGCGTCGTATCGGTCAGGGCCGCGTCCAGGTTGACCCTCGTCGCCGCGCGGCCGCGCGCGTGATCGGACCGCGCCGCGGCGATGATCTGCCCAAGCGCCCGATCGGCATGGGCCAGCCGGGCCAAGTGCGTCATCGCGGCACCCGACCGCGCGGCCGCCGCGGCGGGCAGTCCACTGTCCTGCTTGATCGTCTCGGCGTGTGCCTGCGTCTGCGCCGGTGCGTCGCCGATCCCGTCGTCCCGCGTGGGTGCCGCGTACAGATTGTGGGCGCGCGACAACGCCGTGACCGCTTGCATTTTCAGGGGATCGGTCACCGACGTCCCCGCCCTAACCCACCTGTGCGCCCTGTGGGCGCCGCATCCGTGCCGGACACTTCGCGTTAGTACTCCCACACCCTTCTGGCCGCGTTTTCCGCGGTCGCTGCAGACGTACCAATAGCATGCACGTATCGACAGTTCTGCTGTCAATAACGGGCAATCCCAGATGACCCGCGCATTGGGCTTGGCCGGCCGCGATTACGTAGCGACCCTACTGCCGCGCGAATTACCCGACCACTCACCTTTCGGTGGGCTGTTTGGTCGGCTATTCCTTCGGCTCGTCGTCGGACGGCATGATGACGATCCGGCGGTTGGGCCGGTTGGTGACGACGGTCGGCTTGGCCTCGCCGGACCTGTTGCCCGGGGCGCTCGGCGGCACCGTCAACCGGCCCTTGATCGGCTGGCCGTTGGGCACGCCCGGGGCCGTGATCCGCTTTTCGACCGGGCTGTCCTTCTTGCCGCCTTCGCCGCCGGCGCCCATCGCGCCCGGGGGCATCATCGGCATGCCGGTCATGCCGGATTGGCCGGGCATGGCGGGCATGCCACCGGTCGGCGGCATCATCGGCGCTTTGGCGGCCGCGGGCGTCGTCGGCGGGGATGACGTCGGCACCGGCGGCGGGCCCAACGAGCTGGCCGGGGTGGTGCCACCACCGCCGAGGCCGGCGCCGCCGCCGCCGGAACCGCCGCCAAGTCCGGCGCCGCCGCCACCGCTGCCGACGCTGTCGACCAGGTGCGCGTCGTTAACGAGCCCGGCGCCGTGGGCGCCCTGGACTGCGCTCATCAGCGGCTGCAGGGCGCTCTGACCGGCCTGCATCGCCTGCTGCGGTAGCTGCGTCAGCGGTCCCATGACGCCACCGATCGCCCCGCCGACCGCACCGGTCACGCTCTGCAGCATCTGCTGGATCATCTGCATGTCCTGCTGGCTGTTCGCCTCGTTGGCAGGGAACTTGGCCGCGGCGTCGGCTGCGTGGGCGCGCCGATCGGCATCGGCGCCCTCGACATCCGCTGCATCTTTGGGGACTCCGGCGTTTCCGACTCCTGCGACTACCCCTTGTCCATTGTCACCGGCCGAGACGCCGCCCGGCGGAACGGGTGCAGCTGCTGGGAGCGGCGCCGGGGGCGCAGCAGGCAGCGTATTTGCATCCCAGCGAATGGGTTTTGCCCCAGTAGGTCCCACGGACTCACCTCCGTCCTGCTAAGCGCTCGACGCCGCCACTTGGCCCAAGCGACCGTAGGCCTATTTTGTCACAGCACGTAGTTTTCGGTATTCACCTGAAATGGCGTAATGGGCTACGTCCGAGATGGATGGCTGAAAACATCGAACCAGGCCAGGTGATAGTTAGCGAGGTACTCGTGTCCATCAATTAGCGCCTCGATAGCCGCTAGAAGCATCCAATCCGCCACAGCCGCTGGGTTGTGGTCTGGATAAGCTGCCAGCACCGCGTGCTGGACGTCAGCGACGCATTCGCGCAACATCTCGGTTTCGCTCTCGAGCACACCTGTCTTTCGTACCGCTGGCGCGGCTATAGCCTGCGCGATCCGCGGTAGACCATCGCGGCGGCGCACGGCCTCCACCAAAGTGGGGCCGAGCTCATCGACCGGTGGCGCGGCCGAACGGGCAGGTCGATCACCGCTCAGCACGGGCTCATCCGAAGTCGGCTCAGAGACATAGGTGTTGGCGTGATGCGCAGCCGCGACCGTGATGGCGCCGAGCAGATCCACCACATTCGCGTCGTGGCGTCGCGCCGTGGGCTCGAGCAGGGTCACGTGGGCGGGCAACCGAACATGCGGCGGAATCCACCCGCCGGCGAGGTCGGTGACCAACAGCGTCGTGGTGCCGTCATCGCGCAATCCTGCCGCCCACGACAGCCGCGGCTCCTGGCGGGCTACCGCGTCGACAATCCGCTGTAGTCGTTGCTGTTCGGCCGTCCTGGCGGAGACCGTCCCGGCGGTCGCGCCCGTTGCCGCGGATGCCGCCGATGCGCCCGCCATCGTCGATGACCCCGCACCGGCTTGGCCCGCGGCGGCTCCTGAGGCGGTCCGCTCAACCGGAGAAACAAGCGGCCCGCCGGCGGAGGGCGATGACGCCGGCGAAGACGCTACCGGTGCTCCGGAGACCGGACCGGCAGGAGTGGGAGGTACGGAGGGGGGCGCCACGACTGGCGGACGCAGATCAGACCCATAGGCGGGCAACGATCCTGAGGGAATGGACGAACCGCCACCCATGGTCGGGGCGGGCGACGACCACGATGCCCCCGCCATCACGGGCGCTACTGGAGCACCGGCGGTGGCCACCGGAGCGGGTGATGCGGCCGGAGGCGCGTCGGCGGGAGTAGCTGTAGGTATGAAGACCCCAGCGCTCGGCGCGGTCGGCGTCACTGCTGGTGTCGCC
>NZ_LZKY01000070.1:0-14104 GCF_001673055.1 Mycobacterium sp. 1245801.1 | reverse complement strand
GAGCCGTCGACGGCCTCCGACCGGCCCGCGCCGGCGATGGGGTTCGCCGGAACCATCACCACCAGGGCCGCCACCGGACCGGCCGGAGTGAGCGCGGTCCCCGTCGACGAGCTCGACGACAGGCCGCGCATGCCGTTGCTGCCGGGTACCTGGGGCCCCGATCCCACAGCATCGAAACCCTAAGGAACACCGGCCTTTTGGCTCGCACCGAGCGCTGCGGCCCGGACCGACAGCACCGCCCCGTGCGATCGGCCGGCGCGAAAAGCCCGAGGCGGTAACCTAGCCCGCATGCAAAGTTCGTCCGTTGTCGGCCTGCTACGGGAGCGCGCCGGCCTGCAACCCGACGACTTGGCGTTCCGGTACACCGATTACGAGCAGGACTGGGCGGGCGTCACCGAGACCCTGACGTGGGCACAGCTGTATCGGCGGACCCTGACCGTGGCGCACGAGGTGAGGCGGCACGCCGGCACCGGGGACCGCGCCGTCATCCTGGCCCCCCAGGGCCTGTCCTACATCGTCGCGTTCCTGGGCGCGATACAGGCCGGGCTCATCGCGGTCCCGCTCTCGGTGCCGCAGCCGGGCTCACACGACGAGCGCGTCGCCACCGTCCTGGCCGACACCACGCCCACCGTCGTCCTCACCACGGCCGCGGCCGCCGCGGCCGTCGACGAGTGTCTGCACCGCACGGACTCGGCCACCGCCGACCCCGCCCCGACGGTCATCGCCGTCGATGCGCTGGGTTCGGACTTGTCGCCGTCGACGGGCATCCGGATCAGCGGCGACCCGCACATCGCATACCTGCAATACACGTCGGGCTCCACGCGCGTTCCGGCCGGGGTGATGGTGTCGCACCGCAATCTTGCGGCGAATTTCGCGCAACTGATGGCCGCGTACTTCCCCGACTTCAACGGCGTGGCCCCGCGCGACACCGTGTGCGTGTCCTGGCTGCCGTTCTACCACGACATGGGCTTGATGCAGGGCGTCATCGCACCCATCCTGGGCGGCTACCTGGGCGACGTGACGAGCCCGGTCGCGTTCCTGCAACGCCCGGCGCGCTGGATTCACGCGATGTCCCAACCCAATCCGGTCTTTTCGGCCGCCCCGAACTTCGCCTTCGAGCTCGCGGTCCGCAAGACCACCGAGGCGGACCTGGCCGGAATCGACCTGGGCAACGTCATCAGCATCGTCAGCGGCGCCGAGCGGATCCATCCCGCCACGCTCGACCGGTTCTGCAAACGGTTCGCCCCGTACAACTTTCGCGAAGAAATGATGCAGCCGTCCTACGGCCTGGCCGAAGCGACCGTCTATGTGGCCAGCCGGGCCCGGGCCGGCGGCCCGCGCGTCGTCCACTTCGAACCGGAGCGGCTGTCGGAGGGCAGCGCGCAGCCGTGCTCGGCGGAAACCGGGACACCGCTGCTCAGCTACGGCACGCCGGCGTCGCCGTCGGTGCGGATCGTCGACCCCGACACCCGCACCGGATGCGCGGCCGGAACGGTCGGCGAAATCTGGGTCAACGGCGGCAATGTCGCCGACGGCTACTGGCGCAAGCCGCAGGAAACCCGGCGCACCTTCGCCGGCGTCCTGGCCGACCCGCCGCCCGGCATCCCCGAGGGCCCGTGGCTGCGCACCGGCGACCTCGGCTTCATCTGCGACGACCAACTGTTCATCGTGGGCCGGATGAAAGACCTGCTGATCGTCTACGGCCGCAACCACTACCCCGAGGACATCGAGTCGACGGTGCAACGGATCACCGGCGGCCGGGTCGCGGCGATCGCGGTCCCGGTCGACGAGACCGAAAAGCTGGTCACCATCATCGAATTCAGCAAGCGCGGCGAATCCGACGAGGACGCGCGCCACCGGCTCGACGTCGTCAAGAACGACGTCACCGCGGCGATCTCGAAGTCACATGGGCTCAACGTCGCCGATCTGGTGCTGGTGGAACCGGGATCGATTCCCACCACCACGAGCGGCAAGATCCGGCGCGCGGCATGTGTCGAGCAGTACCGTCGCCAACGGTTCGCCCGGTTGGACGCCTAGCCCTACTGGCTGTTGGCCGTCTGGGCTTCCTCGAGGAAGTGACCCACCACATCGGGGCCGTTGGAGTGCAACTTGATGGACAGCTCGAGCAGCCTGTCCTTGACCTGCTTCGGCAGCAGCTCGATCGAGCGAGTGGTGGCCGAGTCGTACTTCGCCCCCGGGAAACGCTGCAGGAGAACATCTTTCTGCTCTTCGGTGGTGTAGATCTCGAGCAGCTTCATGCCGGCGAACGCCTCGATGGCCCGGTCCGCCATTCCGGCATTCGCCAGCGCCTCCAACCGTTCCTCGTTGATCCAGACGTTGACCTTGATCTTCTTCTCGGCGGTGCTCATGAGTTCTCCAATTGGTTCAGCGTGAAGACCGGCAGTCTGTCCTTGAGGTACTCCTCGGTCACGAACGGCGAACCCTGGCCATACTTGGCGGCGCTGTCCATCACGATTTCGAACACCTCGTGCCGCATCACCTTCTGGGTCGGCTTGACCTCGTCGGTCAGGATGCTTCGAATCAGGCTGCCGCTGAAGCTCTGTGACTGATCATCATGACCGCACAGGGCCGAATTGGTGACCTCCTGGCACACCGGGCAGTACCAGTTCTCCCGCAGGAACACCGGTTTGATCCCCAGCTCGCTGCGATATTGCTTGAGGATGTTCTGGGAATCGTAGGGGTGGTAAAAATCGCCCACGCCCGCATGATCGCGCCCGAACATGTGATGCGTGCAGCCCAGGTTCGTCCGCAGGATCGCGTGAAAGATGGCCTCCCGCGGCCCCGCGTAGCGCATGTCCCACAGCGTGAACGACACCAGGTGGACCTCCTCGCGGAAATATCCGCTGGTCCGCAACTCGTTCTGCGCCAACAGGATCGCCTCGTCGATGTAATCCCCGACCCGCTTCTGGCCGATGATGGCGTTGACCAGCACGCCCGTGTTCAGGCTGTCGACGGGCTGGTCCTCATTGGCCGCCAGCCACGCCTGCTTCATCAACGCCTCGTGGCCGGTGTGCGGAACGTTTCGGGTCTGATGGGCGACGGCGCGCTTCCAGTCCTTTTTCGCCAGCGCGTCCTTGTGCTGCCGCGGCGTGAGCCAGAAGCTCTTGAAGGGCTCGTTGAACACCGGCTCGTTGATGAGCGTGATGTCGCCGCCGATGAAACGATCCGCATAGGCCAATGTCTTCTTCACGCCCGGATGCCGGGAATCGGTAGTGCCATAAGTCTTTTCGGCCATCCGCTGCAAGTCGTACTGGTAGATCTCGGAGACCTCGAACAGCGCCATCGGGGCGTCGAGATATTCGAGGACGACGCTTTCGCCCTCCTTCACCCCGAACTTCTCGACGTCTTCTGCGGACAGATCGAACACGATCGGGATGCTCCACAGCGTGCCGTCGGGCAGCTGGAAGTCGTCCAGCGTGCCGTCCACTTCGCGCCGGCCCATGAACCCCGTGAGCGGGGTGAAGAAGCCGTAGGACAGGCTGATCACCTCGTGCGCGGTGGCCTTCGAGATCGGGACGCGCGGCAACCCGTCGATCCGGCTCGCCGCATTCTCGGTGGACACTCGTTCCACGATCGGCTTGCCGTTATGACCTTGGTAGCTCATATAAGTGACCTCGTTTCGCGTAATCAGCGGTCGTCCGTGCGGTGGACGGCTCCCGACGCCGTCGTCGCCGAACCCGTCCGCTAAGCGTTCCCGACCGCTCCCGAGATGACGCCTACCCGCTCGAGATGGGCGATCACTTCGTCGGCCAGCGTGTCCGCGTCCTTGTTGCCGCCTTCGAGGCGCAGCTCGGGCTGCGCCGGAGCCTCGTAGGGGTCGTCGATCCCGGTGAACCCCTTGATCTCGCCGGCCCGGGCTTTCTTGTAGAGGCCTTTGGGATCGCGCTGCTCGCAAATCTCGATCGGGGTGTCGATGAAGATCTCCTGGAAATCGCCGTCGTTCAGGGTGGCCCGGATGGCGTCGCGATCGCGCACGTAGGGGCTGATGAAGGCCGTCAACGCGATCACGCCGGACTCGCAGAACAGCTTCGCAACCGCGCCGATGCGGCGGATGTTCTCCTCACGGTCCTGGGCGGAAAAACCGAGGCCGAACCGCTTCGCGAACTCCGTTCCGTGCCGCTCTTCGAGCAGTTCCGGTCCGGCGTTGAGCCCATAGCGGACGTTGTCGCCGTCCAGCAGGAAGCTGCGGATGCCCCGCTCGTAGAGCTTCTGCTCGACGACGTTGGCCACGGTGCTCTTGCCGCTGCCGCTGAGCCCGGTGAACCAGATGACGCAGCCTTTGTGCCCATTGAGGCTCTCGCGCTCGGCGCGGCTTATCTGATGCTCGTGCCACGTGATGTTGTTGGCCATTCCCAGCTCCTGTTCACAACGTTTCGCCCCGCGCATGGACGCGTGCGCACGGATTCTCGCCCGCCGCATCGATCCTGGCCACACACCGTCACCATATTGTTTATCAATCAATCCGGATCAGAACCAGTCCACAAGTAAAGATGGTCAACTTAGGAGAGTTTGTCGCTGTGCTGCGGCGATCCGGCAAGCACCACCGCATCGCGCCCGTTCGACCGGCCCGGCCGACGATCGCGGCGGCCCGATGGGGCGCGGCGGAAGGGTAAAGACCGGCGGAATTTTATTTACCCGCCTCGCCCGCGACGCGTGGGCGGCTCAGGGCGCTGAGGGCGCGGCTTCCAGATCGGCCAGCTCGTCGCACAAGTGCTCGGCCAGATCGCGGACGGTGGTGATCTTCGTCGGGCTGATGCGCACACCCGTTTCGGTTTCGATGCGGGTCCGCAGCTCCAAGTTGCCCAGCGAGTCCAGACCGTAGTCGGAGAGCGGCCGGTCCGGATCGATGGTGCGCCGCAGCAGCAGGCTGATCTGGCCGGACACCAACCGCCGAATGGCCGACGGCCACTCCTCGCGCGGCAGCGCCCGCAACTCCGCGAGAAACTTGCCGGCGTCCGGTTTGCCGTGGGCCGACGAGCCGAACGCCTCGGCGAAGCGGCTGCGTTGGGCGAAGGAGGCCAGCCAGGGCGTCCCCATGATCGGCGCGTAGCCCGAGTACGGGCGGTCGTGACGCAGCAGCGTTTCGAAGGCGCGGAACCCCTCGGCCGGTGCGATCGCGATGCCGGCGTCCCGGGCCAGCGCCGTCGCGCGGCCCACCTCCGACCACGCCCCCCACGCGATCGAGGTGGCCGGCAGACCGCGGGCCCGGCGCCAGTAGGCGAATGCGTCCAGCCAGCTGTTGGCCGCGGCGTAGGCGCCCTGCCCCGGCGAGCCCACCAGCGCGGCGGCCGACGAAAACGCGCAGAACCAGTCCAGTGCCCGCCCGGTGTCTTCCTCCCGCAGGGCTTGATGGAGGTTCCACGCGCCGTAAGCCTTTGGCGCCCAACACCGATCGATGAGCTCGTCGGTGACATTCGCCAAAGTGGCGTCCTCGACCACCGCCGCCGCGTGCAGCACCCCCCGAACCGGCAGTCCGGTGGCCGTGGCACACGCCACCAGCCGCTCGGCCGTCTCCGGCTCGGCGACGTCACCGCACTCCACCGCGATGTCGGCCCCCGCGGCGCGCAGACGCTCGATCGCTTCACGCGCCCGCTCGTCGGGTTGCGAACGCGAGTTCAGCACGATTCGCCCGCAACCCGCGTCGCGCGCGGCCATCTGGCCGGCCAGGAACAAGCCCAGCCCGCCGATGCCGCCGGTGATGATGTAGGCGCCGTCGGACCGGAACGGCCGCACCGTGTCCGGCGGCACGACGGCCACACTGCTTCCCGCCCGCGACACGTCCAGCACCACCTTGCCGGTGTGCCCGGCGGCGGCGACCAGGCGCACCGCGGCGGCGGCGTCGCGAATCGGATAGTGCGTGGTGCTCGGCATCGGCAGTTCGCCGGCGGCGGTGCGCTGGTACACGGTGCTCAACAAACGCCGAACCGTCTGCGGGTGACTGAAAGTCAGCAGCGCGAGGTCGACCGCGAACAACGACAGATTGCGACGAAACGGGAACAGCCCCAAGTGGGTATCGCCGTAGATGTCACGCTTGCCGAGCTCGATGAAGCGCCCACCCACGGCCAGCAGTTCGATTCCCGCGCGTTGCGCGGCGCCGGGCAGCGAGTTGAGCACCACGTCGACGCCGTATCCCTGCGTGTCCGTGCGGATCTGGTCGGCGAATTCCGTGCTGCGTGAGTCGTAGACGTATTCGATACCCATGTCCCGCAACAGTTTCCGGCGCTGCGGGCTGCCCGCGGTCGCGAAGATCTGACAGCCCACGGCCCGGGCGATCGCGATGGCCGCCTGGCCGACGCCGCCGGTGCCGGAGTGGATGAGCACCTTGTCGGTCGGCAAGATGCGGGCCAAGTCATGCAGGCCGTACCATGCGGTCGCGGCCGCGGTGGGCACCGCGGCGGCGTCTTCGAGCGGCACCTCGGGCGGCAGTGTGACCGCGTGCCGGGCGTCGGCGATGACGAAGGTACCCCAGCACCCGTTGCGCGACATGCCGCCGACACGGTCGCCGACCTGATGCTCGGTGACGTCCGGTCCGACGGCGGTCACCACGCCGGCGAAGTCACCGCCTAACCGCTGCTGGTAGCCCTCGAGCGTGGGATAGCGCCCAAAGGCGACAAGGACATCCGCGAAGTTGACGGTCGACGAGGTCACCGCCACCTCGATCTCCCCCGGCCCGGGCGGCACCCGGTCGAACGCGGTGAACTCCAGCGATTCGAGGTCACCGGGAGTGCGGATCTGCAGGCGCATGCCGTCCCGCTCGTGATCGACGACGGTGGTGCGCCGCTCGGCCGGGCGAAGTGGGCCGGGCCGCAGCCGCGCGGCGTACCACTGGCCGCCACGCCAGGCGGTCTCGTCTTCCGCCGAGCCGCTGTTCAGCTGCAGCGCAACCCGTTCGGGGTCGGTCGCGTCGTCCACATCGATCTGGGTGGCGCTCAGATGCGGGTGCTCGGAGTCGATCACCCGCATCAGCCCGCGCAGCCCGGCCTGCTCCAGGTTCGCCACATCACCGGCGGTCACGGTGGCCGCGTTTCGGGTCACCAGATACAGCCGCGGCGACTCCCCGGGCAGCTCCGAGAGCTCACGGGCGACGGCCGCGAGGTGCGACACGTAGTCCCGGCCGCGCCGCCCCGCCTGCGGATCGCCCGCGGCGCCATCCGATGCCACCACGACGACGCCGGTGAGCCCCTTCAGCGGCCCGTGGCCGTTGGAGGCGGGCTGCCCGCCGCCGGACAACAGCGCCCGCAGCCGTGTGGTGTCCGCGGACCCGACGGGATCACACACCGAGACGCATTGCCCGCCATCGGTATTCAAGACTTCTGCCAGCCGCGTCGCGAACGGGTCGGGCCCGTCTGACGCGCCGAGCAGCACCCAGCGGCCCGGTTCGGTCTGCGTCGCGTCGGGCAGTTCCTTGGGTTCCCAGTCGATGGTCAACAGCCGCTCGTTGAGCAGTCGCCGGGCGTGTTCGTGTTCGGAGGCGCCGCCGACCAGCCGCAGCCCCTCGACGCTCAACAGCACCGTTCCGGACTGGTCCAACACGTCGAGGTCGGCCTCGCACTCGCCCGGGCGCGAGGACGTGACCCGGGCCAGGCAGTACTGCGCGTTGCGCGTCGAGTGATAGTTGCGCAGTCTGCGCACCCCGACCGGCAACAGCAGACCGCCGGCGCCGGCCTGTTGCACCTCGGGCGATACGACGACCGCCTGGAAGCACGCGTCGAGCAACGCCGGGTGTGCGGCGTAGGCCGGCTGCTGCGAGCGGATCGCGCCCGGCAGCGCGACTTCGGCCAGCATCGTGGTGATGCCCCCGTCGGCGACCAGCACCGCGGCCAGCCCCGAAAACGCCGGCCCGTATTGAATTCCCACGGCGTCGAACGCCTTTCGCAGTTCCGCGCCGTCCAGGCGGGATGGGTGGGCGGCGATCAGCGTTGCCAGGTCGTGCGCGGGCGGCTGCGCAGGCCCGAGTGAATCCGCGTCGTCGCCGGGTAGGGCGCGCAGCACCGCGCTGGCCCGGCGGGTGCGTTCACCGTCCTCGTGGGTGTCCACGGTGAAGTCGAGAACACCTGGGGCGGCCAGTGTGGCGGCCGAGGAGGCCGGCGTCTGGCCGGCCAGCAGCAGTGTCTGTTCGAACTTGACGTCGCGGACCTCGGCGCGTTCGCCGAGCGCCGCGCGAGCGGCCGCGAGCGCCATCTCGCAATAGCCCGCGCCGGGAAACGCTGCGACACCATGGATTTGGTGATCGCTCAGCCACGGGTGGGCGTCGGTGCCCACCTCCCCCTGCCAGACGTGACGCTCGGGTTCCTCCCGTAGGTGCACGTGCGCACCGAGCAGGGGGTGTACGGCCTGGACCGGGGCGCCGCGTGCGTGCTCATTGGCCTCGCGGCTCAGCATCAACCGGCGATGCGTCCACGTCGGCAGGGGGGCATCCACCAAGCGGCCCGTCGGGTATCGGACGGAGAAGTCGACCACCGCGCCCGCGCTGTGCACGTCGGCGACGAAGCCGCGCAAGCCGACTGGCAGTTGCTGGTCGCGGCGCATGGCCGCCAGGGCGGTGATGGGCATGTCCAGGCTGCCGGCGTTCTGCTCGACGGCGTGCGTCAGCAGTGGGTGCGGCGCCAGCTCACCGAAGACGCGGAAGCCGTCCTTGAGGGCGGCCTGCACAGCGGCCGCGAATCGCACGGTGTAGCGCAGGTTTTCGGCCCAGTAGTCAGCTGTGAACGAGGGCCGCTCGCGCGGGTCCCACAGCGTCGCCGAATAGTAGGGCACCTCGGGCGTCATCGGTTGCAGGCCGGCGAGGGCCGCGACCAGCTCGTCGAGGATCGGGTCCACCTGCGGCGAATGCGAGGCGACGTCCACCGCCACCTCGCGCGCCAGCACGTCCTGCTCTTGCCAGGCCGCGACCAGATCGCGGATGGTCGGGGCGTCGCCGCCGACTACGGTCGACGTAGGCGACGCGACCACGGACAGCACGACGTCGGAGATGCCGCGAATCGACAGTTCCGACAACACTTGTTGGCCCGGCAGCTCCACCGATGCCATCGCGCCGCTGCCCGCGATCCGCGCCATCAGCTTCGAGCGACGGCAGATCACGCGCACACCGTCGGCCACCGACAACCCGCCGGCGACGACGGCGGCCGCGGATTCGCCGAGCGAATGCCCGATGACGGCGCCGGGACGCACGCCGTAGGACTTCATCGTCTCGGCGAGCCCGACCTGCATCGCGAAGAGCGTTGGCTGCACCCGCTCGATGTCGGTCAGCGTCTCCGGTGCCGACATGGCCGCGGTGACCGAAAAGCCCGACTCCGCAGCGATCAACGGTTCGATGGCGGCGATCGTCGCGGCGAAGACCGGCTCGTTGGCCAGCAGTTCGGCGCCCATCTTCGGCCACTGCGAACCCTGGCCGGAGAAGACCCACACCGGTCCGCGGTCGCCTTGCCCCACCGCGGGCGGGTACGGGATGCCGCTCTCGGCGACCGCGCGCAGCTGGGCGCCCAACTCGTCGACGGTGCCGGCCGAGAGCACGGTACGCACCGGGCGGTGCGCGCGCCGCCGCGACAGCGTGTAACCCAGATCCCTGAGAAACGAGCCACATTCGCCGTCGGCAGCGCCGTGCTCGTCGAGCCAGGCCGCCAGGCGGGCTGCCGTCACGCGCAGTTGCTCGGCGGAGGTGGCCGACAGGGGAAACAGCAGCGGCCCTCGCGGTTCGTCCGCCGCCTGGGCCGGCGCCTGTTCCGGTGCCTGTTCCACTATGGCGTGCACGTTGGTGCCCGACATCCCGTAGGACGACACCGCGGCACGGCGCGGGTGACCCTTGCCGGGCCATGGCGTATTGCTCTGCGGCACAAACAGATTGGTCTCGATCCGGGCCATCTCGTCGGGCAGCCGGGTGAAGTGCAGATTCCGCGGTACCACGGCGTGCTGCAGCGCGAGGATCGCCTTGATCAAGCCCAGTGGCCCCGAGGCCGACTGCAGGTGGCCGAAGTTCGTCTTCACCGATCCCAGGGCGCAGGCACCGCCGACGCCGTACACGGCGGCCAGGCTGGTGTATTCGATCGGGTCGCCGACGGGAGTGCCGGTGCCGTGCGCCTCGACGAGGCCGACCGTGGCCGCGTCGACGCCTGCGAGCTGCAGGGCTTTGCGGTAGACGGCGACCTGAGCCGTTGGCGAGGGCGCCGCAATGTTCACGGTGCGACCGTCCTGATTGGCCGCGGTGCCGCGCAGCACGGCCAGGATGCGATCGCCGTCGCGCTGGGCGTCGTCGAGCCGCTTGAGCAACAGCATGACGCAGCCCTCGCCCGACACGAAGCCGTCGGCGTGCACATCGAAGGCGTGGCAGCGGCCGGTCGGGGACAGCATGCCCTGCAGCGAACCGGTGACGGACTTGCGCGGTTCCAGCGTCACCACCACGCCCCCGGCCAGGGTGAGGTCGGATTCGCCGCTGCCCAGGCTGCCGCACGCCTGGTGCACGGCCATCAGCCCCGACGAGCACGCCGTGTCCACGGTGACCGCCGGGCCGTGCAGCCCGAGGGCGTACGCGACTCGCCCCGACGCGAAGCTGTTGGACGTGCCGGTGAATCCGTACGGCCCTTCGGCCGCGCCGCAGTCGGCGGACAGCAGCTCGTAGTCACCGTGGGTCAGGCCGACGAACACCCCGGTCTGCGATTGGGAAAGCGACGCGGGGTCCAGGCCGGCATGCTCGACGGCATCCCACGACGTCTCGAGCAGCAGGCGGTGCTGCGGGTCGATAGCGATGGCCTCACGCTCGGTCATCCCGAAGAAGTCGCAGTCGAAGCCGCCGACGTCGTCCAGGAACGCCCCCCACCGGGTCACCGATCGGCCGGGCACGCCGGGTTCGGGATCGTAGAACAGGTCGGCGTCCCACCGGTCGGCGGGAATCTCACCGACGAAGTCGTCACCGCGCAGCAACGCCTGCCAGAGGCGGTGCGGGGAGTCGATCCCGCCGGGAAGCCGGCAGGCCATCCCGATGACGGCGACCGGTGTGGCGTTCACGGCACGCAAAGTGCGAGTCCCCTATCCTTGCCCGATCTCTGAGGCGCCTATTATGCAGATGTCAGTTTAGCTTCGGACCAGGTCAGCTTAGCGGGAGTAAACAATTTCGGGTCGGCCTTGCGAAAACGGACCGCGACGGCCGAGGGGCCGCGAAAGCCGCGCCGCGACTGCGTAATTGCGCCCATCCCGGCCCACCGGGGCGCCGCGACATCCGGCCGCCACCCGTCGTCGAGAGCCGGCGGGCGGGATCATCGAAACCGACTCACGCACAAGGCAATTCACGATTTCGCGGGTCGTTACGTGGCGCTGGTCTCTTCGGACTCTTCGGACTCGGTGTCGTTCGCGGGGTTCTCGATGACCTGATAGGCCGGATCGACCATCGAGATGGCCCGGGTGCCGGTCTGGCGGGCCTTCCCGGTGATCCGCAGCACCTGACCGGGCTGGATGTCGGCGCCGCCGTGGCCCGGGCGGAAGGTGACGGTCATTTCGCCGGTGCTGTCCCCGATGACGATCTGTCGGTGGGTGCGGCCTCGGGTGGTGACGTCTTCGACCTCGCTGACCCGGCCTTCGACGCTGGCGCGTTGCCCCGAGATCAGGCCGGCCACCATGACCACCGATCGCGGTCGCTGCGGGTGTTCGTAGGCGTCGACCTTGCGGTCTTCGTCCTGGGACACCCACGCCTCGAGCTTGTCGATCCCCTGCCCGATCCGCTGCTCCAAGGTGTCGGGGTAGGCCTCCCTGATCCGCGATTCGACGTCGTAGGGCACGATCGTCGCCGCGGCGTCGGGAATCAGGCTGACCGCTCGCGCGATCTTGTCGGCGGTGCGGTCGTGCAGCACGCGGCCCAGTAGCCGGGCGAAGGTTCGCCGCGGCAGCAGCACCGTCACATTGGTGCGCGCGTTCTCGTCACGCGCCTTGGCGACCAGCAGCTGCGCGGCGCGGCTGATCCGACGGTCCGGGCAGTCCACGATGCGCAGCGGGGTGTCGAGTTCGAAATGGTCCCAACGCTTTCGCAGCAGCGCCGCGTGGGCCGGGTCGACCATGAAATGCACCGCGATCAGTTCGTCGGCCCGCAACCCCCTGCCGTAGCGCAGCGCCTCGATCACCGCCAGATCGACCGAGTCGACGAACACGAACACCCGGTGCCGCGCGTACTTCACCAGCTCCGGGCGATCGGTGCGGAACATCTCGAGAATGGCGGCCTCGGCCCGGTATTCGCGGTTGAGCCGGGTCAGCATGAACACCAGCAGCGGGAACACGATGACCACCAGCCAGGCGCCCTCGGTGAATTTCGCCACCGCGAAGATGCCCACCACGATCGTCGACAGCACCGCCGCGGACAGGTTGATCGCCAGCCGGCGGCGCCAGCCCGGTTCCCGATGCGTCAGATGGTGTTTGGTCATGCCGTAGCCGGCCATCGAGAAGCCGGTGAACACCCCGATCGCATAGAACGGCACCAGGGCATTCACCGACCCGCCGGTGGCCACCAGCAACGCGACCGACAGCGCCGTCAGCGTGATGATCCCGTTCGAAAACACCAGGCGGTGACCACGTTTCGTGAGCTGCCTGGGCAGGAAGCGGTCGTCTGCGACGAAACTGGCCAGCGCCGGAAAGCCGTTGAAGCTGGTGTTGGCGCCGGTGAACAAGATGGCAGCCGTTGCCGCTTGGACCAGGACATAGAAGACGTCGCCGACAACGCCGTTGCCGAAGACGGCCCGCCCGATCTGCGACAGGACCGACGGGTACTCGGTCAGGTACGGCGTCGCGTGGGTGACGTGCGCCAGGTAGGCGACGCCGGCCAGCAGCAGGCCGAGGATGGCGGCCATCGCGGTCAGCACTCGGCGCGCGTTGCGCCCCTGGGGCTTTCGGAAGTACTCGACCGTATTGGAGATCGCCTCGACCCCGGTCAGCGACGAACCACCGTTGGCGAACGCACGCAGCAGCACCAAGATCGTGGCGCCCAGCACCAGCCCGTTGCCCTGGTGCACCGGGACGGTCCCGGCCATATGCGTGGGGTCGTAGATGGGCAGGTTTCCGATGACCGCGCGCACGACGCCGACCACGATGGTCAGGGCGACCATGACGACGAAGGAATACGTCGCCACCGCGAACGGCAATCCCGCCTCCTTGAGGCCGCGCAGGTTGGCGTAGCAGATGAGAAGCACCACGGCGACGGTGAGTTCGAGGCTGTAGGGGCCCAGCGCGGGAATCGCCGAGACCACCGCGACGGTCCCCGCGGCCGACTGCACGGCGACCGTGACCACGTAGTCGATCAGCAGCGCCGCGGCGGCGATCTGCGCGACCCGCGGTCCGAAATTGTCGCGCGCGACGATATACGAGCCGCCCGCCCGGGTGTAGGCCATGACCACCTGCCGATACGAGGCGGCCACCAGCACCAGGATCAGCAGGATCACGCCGGTGATGGGCAGCAACAGCAGGAAGGCGGCCAGCCCCGCATGCGGTAACAGCTCGATCAGGATCTGCTCGGGGCCGTACGCCACCGAGGACACCGCGTCGGGCGAAAGAGCCCCCAGCGCAACCTGATTCGACAACTTCTCGGATGCGATGTCCTCGGTGATCAGCGGCTTGCCCAGGAACACCCGCTTGGCGATGTCCCCCAGCGACAGCGGGATGCGCAGCTTGCCGGTCGAACTGGTCACGAGCACCGTCCTTACCCGAGGTTGAGAACGTGGAACGCCTGAAGATGCATTGTGCACGCTCGCCGCTCTCTTGGGGCCCGGGCGGTGCGGAAAGGCCGGGCCGGATCGCCCGCTAAGCGAGTCGTTGCACGGCGGCGGCGATCCGCTCGTCGGCGGCGGTCAGCGCCACCCGAACGTGCCGCGCACCGCGCGGGCCGTAGAAATCACCCGGGGCCACCAGGATGCCGCGCTGCGCCAGCCAGGCGACGCTGTCGTGGCATGGCTCGCCGCGGGTGGCCCACAGGTACAGGCCGGCTTCGGAATGGTCGACGGTGAAGCCGGCCGAGCGCAGGGCGGGCAGCAGGGCCGCGCGGCGGCGCTCATAGCGTTGCCGCTGTGCCAGTTCGTGGGCGTCGTCGTCGAGGGCCGCCACCATGGCCGCC
>NZ_LZKY01000069.1:0-10095 GCF_001673055.1 Mycobacterium sp. 1245801.1 | reverse complement strand
GTCCGTCGCATTCGTCATGCTGATGTACGCCGTCGTCGAGATCATCCTGGTCGGCTACCTCGTCAGGCCGGCGCGAACGCAGTCCTTGCTGTTGGTGCTGCACGACTGGGTGCGCAGCTACCACCGGCAAATCCTGGTGGGCCTGTTCGCGGTGGTCGGGGTCTCGGAGCTGGCCCAGGGCCTGCACATCCTCTGAGCGGAACCGCTCACCGAATCAGGGCGTCCGGTGGCGGATCCGGGGCAACTCGCGCAGGATCGCGCTATGAAACGCGAAGTGGGCGCCGAACTCGAAGTCGACATCACCGCGGCCACGACGCTGGAGTTTCAGATCGCCGTGGCGCCGCATCCGCGAGCCGAGGTGTCCGAGTCGCTGCGCTTCGTCCTGGACGGACGGCCGATCACGCCCCTGGAGATCAGCGGGCTGCACGGCAACCGCATCCACAAGTTCGACGCCGCGGTGGGCACGCTGCGCGTCGACTACGAGGCGACCATCGTGGGTCACACCGATCCGGCTCCGGTGACCGAATACGACCAGTCGATGTACCTGCGGCCCAGCCGCTACGCCGAATCCGACAAGTTCTTCGGTTTCGCCGCAACCGAATTCGGAAATGACCGCGATGCCGCGGAGCTGCTGGAGCACGTGAGTTCCTGGGTAGGCACCCGGCTGAACTACGTGCCCGGCTCCAGCGATCCGATCGACGGGGCGGTGGACACGTTGCTCGCCGGCGAAGGTGTGTGCCGGGACTACGCGCACCTGGTGGTGGCGCTCCTGCGAGCGGTCAGCGTCCCGGCCCGGGTGGTGTCCGTGTACGCGCCGGGCGTGTACCCGATGGACTTTCACGCCGTCGCGGAGGCGTTCGTCGACGGGCACTGGCGCGTGGTGGACGCGACTTTGCTGGCGCCACGGCAGACGCTGGTGCGGGTGGCCACCGGCCGCGACGCCGCCGACACGGCGTTCCTCGACAATCACAAAGGTGCGGTCACGCTGAATCGTCTGGTCGTGAGCGCCGTGGTGGACGGCGAGTTGCCCCGGGACTCGATCGACCACCTGGTTTCCATCCGCTGAAATCGCCTGTGCCACAGCATGATCGCGGCGTGCCGGTAATCAGCCGGACTTGTCGTCGTCGGAATCTTTCTGGTCGTCGGAGTCCTCGTCCTCGTTATCGGAGTCACCGTCGTCGTTGTTATCGGAGTCCTCGTCGTCGGAGTCCTCGTCCTCGTCGCCGGAGTCGTCCTTATCGTCGGAATCCTTCGACTTGTCGCCGGAATCCTTCGACTTGTCGTCGGAGTCCTCCGACTTGTCATCCGACTCGTCCGCCTCGTCGGCCTTGTCTGCGTACTTCGTCAAAAGCCCGGCGAGTTGCCGGGCCTCTTGGGGTGATAGCAAATCGTCGAATATCCGCTCGTCGCCCTCAGAGATGCGCTCGAGGTACACCGTGTTGCCCTCGGCCCCGACATCCCAGCGGCCTCCTTCCTGACGAACCATCCGATGCCGCCTTTCGACTAGTGAACTGGTACAAACCGGACACGCGTGCGCGCTTGGGTGTTGCTTACCCACTTTTGCTGGAGCCGACGACCAATAGGCTGGTGTTTTGAACGCCCGAGCTTCGGAGGTAACGACATGCCTGCACCGTCTGCCGAGGTCTTCGATCGCCTGCGTCAGCTGGCCGCGATCAAAGACGCCACCGCACGTCAGACCAAGACGATCGACGAGGTCTTCACCGGCAAGCCGCTGACCACGATCCCGATCGGCACCGCCGAAGACGTCGAAGCCGCATTCGCCGAGGCGCGGGCGGCCCAGGTCGCCTGGGCGAACCGCCCGGTCGCCGAGCGCGTCGAGATCATCGCCCGCTACCGCGACCTCGTCATCGAGAACCGCGAGTTCCTGATGGATCTCCTGCAGGCGGAGGCCGGCAAGGCCCGCTGGGCGGCGCAGGAGGAAATCATCGATCTGGTGGCGAACGCGAACTACTACGCGGGCGTCGCGGCCGACCTGCTCAAGCCCCGCACGGTGCCCGCGCTGCTCCCCGGCATCGGCAAGACCACGGTCGGTTACCAACCCAAGGGCGTGGTCGGGGTGATCTCGCCGTGGAACTACCCCATGACGCTGACGGCGTCCGACTCGGTGCCGGCGCTGCTGGCCGGCAACGCGGTGGTGCTCAAGCCCGACAGCCAGACGCCCTATTGCGCGCTCGCCTGCGCCGAGCTCCTGTACAAGGCCGGCCTGCCCCGCGCGCTCTACGCGATCGTGCCCGGGCCGGGCTCGGCGGTGGGCACCGCGATCATCGACAACTGCGACTACCTGATGTTCACCGGCTCGACCGCCACCGGCAGGCAGCTCGCCGAACACGCGGGCCGTCGCCTGATCGGGTTCTCGGCCGAACTCGGCGGCAAGAACGCGATGATCGTCACGCGGGGCGCCAATCTCGACAAGGCCGCCAAGGCGGCCACCCGCGCGTGTTTCTCCAACGCGGGCCAGCTATGCATCTCCATCGAGCGCATCTACGTCGAGAAGGACATCGCCGACGATTTCATCGGCAAATTCGGCGCCGCGGTGCGAAACATGAAGCTGGGCACCGACTATGACTTCTCGGTGGACATGGGCAGCCTGATCTCCGCCGGCCAGCTGGACACCGTGACCGACCATGTGGAGGACGCGAAAGCCAAGGGCGCCAAGGTGATTGCGGGCGCGAAGGCGCGTCCCGACATCGGCCCCCTGTTCTACGAGCCGACGGTGCTGACCGATGTCACGCCCGAGATGGAGTGCGCGGCCAACGAGACGTTCGGTCCGCTCGTCTCGATCTACCCCGTCGCCGACGTGGACGAGGCCGTCGAGAAGGCCAACAACAGCGACTACGGGCTCAACGCCAGCGTGTGGGCCGGCTCCTCCGCCGAGGGTCAGCAGATCGCCGCCCGGTTGCGGTCGGGGACGGTGAACGTCAACGAGGGTTACGCCTTCGCCTGGGGCAGCCTCAGCGCGCCGATGGGCGGGATGGGCCAGTCCGGTGTCGGCCGCCGGCACGGCCCCGAGGGCCTGCTGAAGTACACCGAATCGCAGACGATCGCGACCGCGCGGGTGTTCAATCTCGATCCGCCCCTGGGCATTCCGGGGAAGGTGTGGCAGAAGTCGCTGCTGCCGATCGTGCGGACGGTGATGAAGATCCCCGGCCGGAACTGACTTCGCGGCGGGCCGATTCACCCGTTGACCCCGATCTACTACCGCGCGTAGTATCCGGGCTACCCCATCATGCACAAGGAGGTGCACTGTGAGGTGGAGTTTCGCCCAGATCGGGCTGCTGATCATCTGCGCTTTTCACGTCGTCCAGGCGGTGATCGGCTTCATCATGAATCCCAGCTTCGCCACCGGCCCCACCGCGCCGACCGTGCAGCTGCTCGGAATGGACTACAACGGCTGGCACGCCGTCGCCGGTCTGGCGCTGTTCGCCCCGGGCCTGGTGTTCGCGCTGCGCAAGTCATGGTCGGTGCTGTATCTGCTGCTCGCCGCGATAGCCGGTGCGCTGCCCGGCATTTGGGCCTTCTTCTCCCATCAGGTCGCGTTCGTCTTCACCTTCCCCAACAACACGACCGACGCGGTGGTGCACCTGGTGACCGCCACGGTGATGGTCGCGGTGGCGGCCGTGCAGATCCGGATGGACGGCGGTCTCAAAAGCTCGCTCGCCGATCTCCGGAAAGCGCCGTAACGCCAAACCCTCACCCCCGGGCCATTTGAGTTCACATCGCCGCCGCTGCGGGTAGTCATCCGGTCGACGAAGGAGGTTGCGATGGCCAAGCAATCGGACAAGGACGACGACGAGCCCAAGGGCGGTCGTCCCGGCCCCGCGGATCATGGGCGCGAAGGCGGGATGGCGACCCGCGAGAACGCGCCCGAACTCACCGAGCCGGACCGCGAGGACTGACGGCGTGACGGCATGACGCCGCCCAAATCGGATCGCGTTTCGCGCGGTCAGCGGGGGCGGGTGGCCGGGATGTCACCGTCACGACGAAAATGGATGGATGCCGTCTGAACAGGCGCCGCCGCCGCCGCAATCGGCGCCGGGCTGGTATCCCGATCCCGCAGTAGGCCACGGGCTGCAGCGCTACTTCGACGGCACCAGCTGGACCAGCGAGTGGGCCTTCACCGCGGACCCGCCGAAGAAGGGCCTGCCCGGCAAGGCGGTCCTGGCGCTGGCCGCGCTGTGCGTCCTGGTGCTGCTCATCATCGTCGGCAAGAGCTGGGTTTTCGACCCGAAGAAGGACGGCCGATCGGCCGAGTCGAGCAGTTCGGCCACGGCGGGGCCGGCCGAGGCGCCGTCGACGCCGGCCGGTCCCAAAAAGCCGGACGGCGTCACCTTCACCGTCGCGCCGGGCCCGAATGGTGACGTGGTCGACGCCAAGTTCGCCATTCGGGACAACTACACCGAGCAGATGATCAAGGACGGCGCCCGGCTGGACACCATCGGCATTCTCAAGTACGCGCGGGCGACCTACCCCGACGCGTCCGCGGTGAACGTGCAGGGCACCTTTCCGATGACCGACCCGTACGGCAACACCTCGACCCAGGTCGCCATCGACCTCACGTATTCGCGGGCCACGCTGGACAAGATCAACTTCGACGGCATCAACAAAGCCAGCATCTGGGAGATCCGCGACTCCGGCACCGTCCTGCCGGCCTTCCAGCCATAGATCGGTCGTCCGTGGCCGCTAAGTGCAGTACTGCCCGTTGATCAGGCAATTCTGCGGTGGCGAGAAGGGACCGGTCAGCACGCCCCTGAAACCGCCCGTGGCCGAACCCCCGGGGGGAATGCTGCGATTCCAGTTCGCCGGGGTCAGAACATAGTGCGTGCCGGATTGGGTAACGGTGCTGTTCCAGGTGTGCAAGACGGATTCGCTCGCCGGCAAGTCGAATTCCAGCTTCCAATCGGTGAGCGGCGCCATGCTCGCGTTGGTGACGGAGAAGCGGGCGATGAAACCGGTCTGCCACGCATGGTCCACCGACAACGTCGCCGTGGCGGCGGCCGCGTGGGCCGCGGGAGCGATGCCGAGCCCCAGGACGGCAACCGTCGACGCCGATGCGAGTACGTGAAACGCTGCGCGCCAGCGGTTCACGCGATGTGTGCCTCCGCCCATGACTGCCAACATTAAAACCGCGGGGGCGATATCGGCCGGCGCGTCGCGGGTAAGCTGCCGTACCTTTGCCCAACCGAAACCGTCGTGAAATCTTCTCGCCTCGGCGCGGGCCGGCGCACCCGGGTACAGGCCACAACCGCCGCTGACCTGTGGTCGGGCTGACAGGATTTGAACCTGCGACCACTTGACCCCCAGTCAAGTGCGCTACCAAACTGCGCCACAGCCCGCGCGCCGGCGCGTGCACCGGCAGCAGGTCGAAAGCCTACCGTAACCGGGCGGCCGCCCCGCCAGGCGACCTCCGCCGGCGGGCGACAGAAGACCAATAGGTGAATCGCAAACGTGCTAGCGCCGGTGCTAGCGGCTTTGAGAAGCACCTATTGGTCTGAAGAGAGCCGGAAACATCGCCGGCGCCCCGAAAACCGCGCCGACACCTCAGCGCCGCCGCGCTCCCCGCTTCTCGCGCACCCGCACGTTGATCCGGATCGGCGACCCCTCGAACCCGAAGGCCTCGCGCAGCCGGCGCTCCAGAAAGCGCCGGTATCCGGCCTCCAGAAACCCGGTGGTGAACAGCACGAACGTCGGCGGCCGGGCGGTGGCTTGGGTGGCGAACAGGATGCGCGGCTGCTTGCCGCCACGCACCGGCGGCGGGGTGGCCGCCACCACCTCTTTGAGCCAGGAATTGAGCGGGCCGGTCGGAATCCGCGCATCCCACGATGCCAGCGCGGTCTCCATCGCAGGCACCAGCTTCTGCAGCGCCCGGCCGGTCTTGGCGGAGATGTTGACCCGCGGCGCCCACCGCAGCTGCACCAGTTCGCGGTCGATCTCGCGCTCCAGCATCTCGCGGCGGTCCTCGTCGACCAGGTCCCACTTGTTGAAGGCCAGCACCAGGGCGCGGCCGGCCTCGATGACCATCGACAGCACCCGCTGGTCCTGCTCGGTCAGCGGCTCCGATCCGTCGATCAGCACGATCACCACCTCGGCCGCGTCAATGGCCGAGTGGGTGCGCACCGAGGCGTAGAACTCGTGCCCGCTGGCCTGGCCAACCTTTCGCCGCAAGCCCGCGGTGTCGACAAACCGCCAAACCTTGTCATCCAGCTCGATCAGCGAGTCCACCGGATCCACCGTCGTTCCGGCGACGTCGTGCACGACCGAGCGCTGGTCCCCGGCCAGCTTGTTCAGCAGCGAGCTCTTGCCCACGTTGGGCTTGCCGACCAGCGCCACCCGCCGCGGTCCGCCGGACGTGGGCGCCACCTCGGACACCTCGGGCAGCGCGGCCAGCACCGCGTCGAGCAGATCCGCCACGCCGCGGCCGTGTATGGCGCTGATCGCGTGCGGCTCACCGAGCCCCAGTGACCACAGCATCGCGGCGTCCGCCTCGACCTTGTCGCTGTCAACCTTGTTGGCCGCCAAGAAGACCGGCTTGCCCGACCGCAGCAGGATCC
The DNA here is from genome assembly GCF_001673055.1 of Mycobacterium sp. 1245801.1. Classification (NCBI taxonomy): domain Bacteria; kingdom Bacillati; phylum Actinomycetota; class Actinomycetes; order Mycobacteriales; family Mycobacteriaceae; genus Mycobacterium; species Mycobacterium sp. 1245801.1. The sequence continues at coordinate 3,526 of NZ_LZKY01000069.1, read as the reverse complement.
GGGCGGCGGCCTCGTCGGCCGTGGTGGCGCCGACGACGGCGTCGACCACCAGGATCACAGCATCGGCGGTGCGCATCGCCACCGAGGCCTGGTCGGCCACCAGCTGCTGCAGGCCCTTGGCGTCGGGCTCCCATCCCCCGGTGTCCTGCACGATGAACCGGCGCCCGGTCCACAGCGCGTCGTAGGACACCCGGTCGCGGGTGACGCCCGGGACGTCCTGCACCACCGCTTCGCGCCGCCCCAGGATCCGGTTGACCAGTGTCGACTTGCCGACGTTGGGCCGGCCGACCACCGCCACCACGGGCGCCGGGCCGGCCTCCTCCTGTTCGTCCAGGCCGAAATCGACGGATTCCCAGTCGCTTTCGTCACTCCACGTGCCGTCTTGGGTCACCGCACCGCTCCGCTTCGCTGCTTGACCAGGTCCCGCAGGTGCGAAATCACCTGGGCCTCGGTCATCTCGCTGGTGTCGACGACGAGTGCGTCGGGCGCCGCGCGCAGCGGCGACACCGCCCGGGTCGAATCCAGATGGTCGCGGCGGCGGACATCGGCGAGCACCGCCTCGTAGTCGTCGGCCAGCCCGGCCGCCACGTTCTGTTCGTTGCGCCGCCGCGCCCGGGTCTCGGCCGACGCGGTCAGGAAGATCTTGACGGGCGCGTCGGGCAGGACGACGGTGCCGATGTCGCGCCCCTCGACCACGACATCGCCTGGCCCAGCGGCCATCTCGCGCTGCAGCTCGACCAGCCTGGCGCGCACGGCCGGCACCGCCGACACCGCCGAGACGGCGCCGGTGACGGCATCCCCGCGAATCTCGGTGGAAACGTCCTCGCCGGCAAGCAAACACCGATCGCCGTCCACCGACAGCTGCGCCGTCGACCCGATCCCGCCGACCGCGTCGGCGTCGCCCGGGTCGATGCCCGCGCGCAGCACGGCCAGCGTCACCATCCGGTACATCGCCCCGGTGTCGAGATAGCGTGCGCCGAGCGCTTGCGCCAATCCCCTTGACACCGAGGACTTTCCGGTACCCGCCGGGCCGTCGATGGCAACGACCATTCCACTCACAGGCCCACCGCCTTGTATAGCTGGCCGATCTCGTGATGAGCCAACGCCCGGAAGGTGCCCGGTCGCTGCTTACCCAGCGAGACGGGCCCGATGTCGGTGCGCACCAACGACTCCACCGGGAATCCCGCCGCCGCCAGCAGCCGGCGCACGATGCGATTGCGCCCCTCGTGCAACGTCACCCGCACCAGCGTCTTGCCGGGAATGGCGTCCACCACCGCGAATTCGTCGACCTTGGCCGCCCCGTCGTCCAACTCGATCCCCGCGCGCAGCTTCTTGCCGAGCCCACGCGGCACCGACCCGGTCACCGTCGCCAGATACGTCTTGGGCACCTCGTGGGACGGATGCATCAACCGATGCGCCAGCTCGCCGTCGTTGGTCAGCAGGATCAGCCCCTCGGTGTCGGCGTCCAACCGCCCGACGTGAAACAGGTTCTTGTTGCCGCGGACCTTGCGCTCGACCAGATCGCCGATGCACGGGCGGCCGCGGTCGTCGGACATGGTCGAGTGCACACCGCGCGGCTTGTTCAGGGCCAGATACACCTGCGAGTCGTCGAGGACCACCCGGGCCCCGTCGACGCGGATCACCGAGGAGTCCGGGTCGACGCGGGTGCCCAGTTCGGTCACCACCTGCCCGTCGACCTCGACGCGGCCGTCGATGATCAACTTCTCGGCGGCCCGCCGCGACGCAATTCCGGCCTGCGACAACACCTTCTGCAGCCGGATCCCCTCAGCTTCGTGCATCAATCCTGGTCCACGTCGAAGGTCAGCGCCTGATCGGGCGATGGACCGCCCGAGAGTTTGATGAAACGTGGCTCGCTGTCCAGGGATTCGGATAGGTCCTCGATCGTGTCGACGTCGGGAAGCAGCGGCGCGATGTCCGGCAGGTCCGAAAGCGAGGTCAACCCGAGGCGTTCCAGGAACAGGTCGGTGGTGGCGAACGTCACCGCGCCGGTGTCCTCGTCGGCCCCGGCCTCGGTGATCAGGCCGCGCGCCAGCAGCGTGCGCATCACCGCGTCGACGTTGACGCCGCGCACCGCGCTCACCCGCGCACGGGTCACGGGCTGGCGGTAGGCGACCACGGCCAGCGTCTCCAGCGCGGCGCGGGTGAGTTTGGATCGCGCGCCGTCCAGCAGCAGCTTCTCGACATAGGGCGCGAACCGGGCGCGGGTGTACATCCGCCAGCCCTCGCTGTTTTTGCGCAGGTCGATGCCGCTGTCCCGCTCGGTGAGTTGCTCGGCCATCTCCTGCAGCTTGGTCGCGATCCGGTACACCGGCTGCCCGGTGGCCGACGCCAGCGCCTCCGCGGTGACCGGGGTGTCCACCACCAGCAGCAGCGCCTCGAGCACCGAGCCGAGTTCCTCGGATTCCATCGGCGCGACCTCGGCGATGTCCGGGATGCCGTCATCGAGTACGACGTCGGGCAGATCTTCAGTCATTACTCGTCTCGTATTTCGGTGGTCGGACACTCCCCGGTCCAGGCAATTTGGAGCACGCCAAGCGGCTCTGACTGGTCGAATGCTACCGCCCGCGACCGATACAGTTCGAGCAGCGCCAGGAAGCGCCCGACCACCTCCATCGACGCCTCACAGTCGGCGACCAGCTCGGAGAACGTCGCCCACGCGCCGCTGCCTCGCGCCTGAAGGATGTCCAGCAGCTTTTTGGCCTGCTCGGGGACCGACACCTGCACCTGGTGCAGGTGCGCGACGGACACCGTCGGCACGGGCCGCGGGCTGAACGCGATCGCGGCGATCTGGGCGAACCGTTCGGCGTCGACGCCGATCATCACCTCGGGCAGCAGTTCGGTGAACCGGTCCTCCAGCGACACCGAGCGCGGATAACTGCGCAGCGCGGTGGCCTCGAGCTCCGCGAACATCTCGGCGACGTGCTTGAACGCCCGGTACTGCAGCAGCCGGGCGAACAGCAGGTCGCGCACCTCCAGCAGCGCCAGATCTTCGTCGTCGTCGACCTGCCCGGCCGGCAGCAGCCTTGCCGCCTTCAGATCCAGCAGGGTCGCGGCGACCACCAGGAACGCGGTGGTCTCCTCCAGCTCGAGCTGCGGGCCGATTTCGCGGGTGTAGGCGATGAAGTCGTCGGTGACCTGGTGTTCGACACCGTCATCACCCGGACCGTGCGATTCCCGGAGACCAGCGTCGCCGGCGAACCCATCACCACGTGGGCCCCGCGCTCCACCGGCGCCATCGCCTATCGCGCGCTGGCCCGCGAATTCATCGACCGATTCGGCGCGTGAACGCGGCCGCAACCGGTGAGGCGCCACAGCAGAACGGCTACGGGGCTGGCTTCCAAGTCCGCCTGACCAATTTCGAGGGCCCGTTCGACCTGCTGCTGCAGCTGATCTTCGCCCATCGCCTCGACGTGACCGAGGTGGCGCTGCACCAGGTCACCGACGACTTCATCGCCTACACCCGCGAAATCGGCCCGCAGCTCGAGCTGGAGGAGACCACCGCGTT
>NZ_LZKY01000068.1:0-863 GCF_001673055.1 Mycobacterium sp. 1245801.1 | reverse complement strand
ATTGGTTCGGGTCCTGCTGGGTATACCGCGGCGTTGTATGCGGCGCGGGCGCAGTTGGCGCCGGTGGTGTTTGAGGGGACGTCGTTTGGTGGGGCGTTGATGACGACCACCGAGGTGGAGAATTTCCCGGGTTTTCGGGACGGGATCACGGGCCCGGAGTTGATGGATCAGATGCGTGAGCAGGCGCTGCGCTTTGGGGCCGATCTGCGGATGGAAGACGTCGACTCGGTCTCGTTGCAGGGTCGAATCAAGTCGGTGACCACGGCCGAGGGTGAGACGGTGCGCGCGCGGGCGGTGATCTTGGCCATGGGGGCGGCGGCCCGGTATTTGGGGGTGGCTGGTGAGCAGGAGTTGTTGGGTCGCGGGGTGTCCTCGTGTGCGACGTGTGATGGGTTCTTTTTCAAGGACCAGGACATCGCGGTGATCGGGGGTGGGGATTCGGCGATGGAGGAGGCCACCTTTTTGACCCGCTTTGCCCGCAGTGTGACGTTGGTGCATCGGCGTGCGGAGTTTCGGGCGTCGCGGATCATGCTTGAGCGGGCCAAGGCCAACGACAAGATCACCATCCTGACGAACAAGGCGGTCGAGGCGGTTGAGGGTGAGTCCACGGTGACGGGTTTGCGGGTGCGCGACACGCTCAGCGGTGAGGTGTCAAGGTTGCCGGTGACCGGGGTGTTCGTGGCCATCGGGCACGACCCGCGTTCGGAGTTGGTGCGTGAGGTGGTCCAGACCGACCCCGACGGGTATGTGCTGGTCCAAGGCCGCACCACGAGTACCTCGATTGAGGGGGTGTTCGCCGCCGGGGACCTGGTGGATCGCACCTACCGCCAAGCCATCACCGCCGCGGGCAGCGGCTGCTCGGC